>VYDD01000167.1:6037-15759 GCA_009843625.1 Gammaproteobacteria bacterium
AGGAGGACGAGTCGGGGTCGGGGACGTAACATTTGCATGGTCGATTTTCCTTACGTTGCCCGAGGCTGTTCGCGCATTTCGAGGGCGCGCTGGTAGCGCATGTGCTCGAGGCCGTATCTGAGGCAGAAGACGGAGAAGAAGATGAGGGTGAAGGCCAGCAGCCCCGTCATGAGGGTGATCAGCATGTCCCCGTCCAGCGTCGGCCCTTCCTCGACATTGAGCACCACCGGCTGGGGATGGAGCGAGGGAAACCAGAGCACACTCACGTGGACAAGCGGAATCAGCAGCGCCCCCAGCACGCCGATCACCGCCGCCATGCGCTTGCCCGCCTGCCGGTCCTCGGCCGAAGCGCGTACGAGGAAGTAGCCGACGAAGACGAACCACATGAGCAGCGTCAGGGTCAGGCGCGGCTCCCAGGTCCAGGGCGTCCCCCAGGCGTACGCAGCCCAGAGCGGTCCCGAAGTAAGCATGATCGCCCCGAAGATCAGCCCGCCTTCGGCCGCCGACTGCGCTGCCCAGTCCAGCCGCTCGTCGCGCAGCCAGAGATAGGCGGCCCCGCACAGCGCGGTGATGCCGAAGGCGAGGAAGGTCACCCAGGCGGCGGGGACGTGCACATAGAAGATCCGCTGCACGATCCCCATGGTGCGCTCCGTCCCCACCCAGAAGAAGACCAGCCAGTGGAGAACCAGTACTCCGGCGACGCCCAGAACCCCCAGAGCCGCCGCCATCCATCGGATGCGCGCGAGTGACATCATTCCTCCACCACGTATCGAAACAGGATCGTTCCCGCCGTCAGCGCCACCACCGTGAAGGCCGCCAGCAGATAGAGGCTGCCCTCGACCTCCTGTACGGGACGCGAAGCGAAGATGCGGCCCGTGGCCGTGACACCGAAGATGACCACAGGAACCAGGAGTGGAAAGATCAGGATGGGAAGAAGGGTCTGTCCCATGTTCGTCTGCGCCGATATGGCGCTGAACAGCGTGGTGACGGCCACGAACCCGAGCGTCGCCACACCCAGCACGCCAGCCAGCAGGAGGGGGTCGTTGCCGTAGTTGAACCCGAAGAACAGCCAGTAGGCCGCCAGCGCGACGACCTCGATCAGGGTCACCAGGATGAAATTGGAGACCACCTTCGCCAAGTATATTCCATCCAGCGGGACCGGGCTGGTCAGCAGGCCCTGGATCGCGCCCTGCTCCCGCTCCATTTCGAAGGTCCTGCCCATGCCCAGCATGCCTCCGAACAGGATCGTCATCCAGATCAGGCCGGCGGCCAGCAGCTGCATCCGCACCAGCCCCTGATCGATCGCGAAATGAAACAGGACGGCGACCAGGACGGTCAGCGCACCCATCGCCGCGAGCCGTTCTCCCGTGCGCACCTCCAGCAGGAGGTCCTTGCGCACGATCGCCGCCACCTGCCGCAGGTAGACGGTCACGCCCTTCCCTCCACCGCACGCCGATAGGACCGTTCCAGGCCAGCGGCATCCAGATCGGCCCGCTCGGCTTCGAACACGAAGCTGCCGCGAACCTGGATCGCCACGCGGTCGGCCAGCTCGAGCCCGCGCCCCAGATTGTGCGTGACCATGACGACCGTGCGGCCCCCGTCCTTCAGCGCCGAAAGCAGCTCCTGCAGCATCGCGCCCGCGTAGGCGTCGAGACCGGTGTAGGGTTCGTCGAGCAGGACGATCCCGGGATCGTGAAGCAGCGCGCGCGCCACCGCCAGCCGCTGTACCGTGCCCCGGGACAGCGTGTCCACCGGGCTGTCGGCGTAACGCTCGAGGCCGACGTCGGCCAGGCGGTCCGGCACCCGCGAGTCCAGGTCGCCGAGACCGTGCAGGCGGCCGTAAAACCGGAGGTTCTCGCGGGCCGTCAGGCGGCCGTACAGAAAGCTCAGGTGCGACAGGATGCCGATCCGAGCGCGCGCCGCCCGGTCTCCGACCGTGAGGGGAATCCCGGACACGCGGACCTCCCCGGACGTGGGGCGGAGCCCTCCCGCGAGCAGCCGCAGGAGGGAGGTCTTGCCCGCTCCGTTGGGGCCGAACACCGAGAGAAACTCACCGGCGCCGAGGCGGAAGGAGACGTGATTCACGGCGCGCACCGGCCCGTAGTCCCGCACCAGCGACGCGGCCTCGAGGACCGGGGGGCCGGCGCGGGAGGCGGCAGCGGTGGCGGGCATCAGCTCATCAGCCCCGCGCGGCCGGCGCGGCCTCCTCCCCGCGCTCCGACTCAAGGCGTCGGCCGCAGGCCGCGCAGAAGAGCGCCACCTCCGGGTTGGCGCTGCCGCAGCGGTCGCACAGCGTGCCCGCTCTCAGGGCGGCGCGATACGCCGCGATTTCCTGTTCGAGGTCGTCGGCCACGGTGTCCTGCGGGGGCGGAGGGCGGCCCTCTGCCTGCTCCCGGCTCCGCCGCACCTCCTGCAACGCATCCAGTGCCTCGCGCGCCAACTCGTCGCGCAAGCGGCGGTAGTCGCGTTCGTCGATCTTTCCGGTCGCGAAGTCGTACTCGACGTCGCGCAGCGCCACCAAGCTCAGGTGCCTGCGCGCCTCCGCCTCGGTGAACTCCTCGTCCAGGCTCACGAGAGGCGCCTTCTCTCCACTGAACACGGGCTGCACGACGTAGAGGACCACCGCGGCCGCGACCAGAACTGCCCCCAGAACGATCATCATGCGCTATGCGGCGGCGGAGCCAGCGGCAGGAACCGGACGGAACGCCAGCCCGGGTCAGACCTTCGCGAGCCGGGCGCTCGCGGGCGTGGCCTGGACCTTGCGCCGGGCGGGTCCGCCCGCGCCGGGCCAGAGGGCGATCAGCGAACCGAGGGTAATGACCAGTCCGCCGTACCAGATCCAGCCCACCAGGGGCCGCACCAGCACCTGGAAGACCGCGCCCTGGGCCGAAGACTCGTTCAGAACGGCGCCCTCGAAGTCCTCAACCCCCGCGAGGATGACGTACACGTCCTCAAGTGGCGTCGAGCGGATGCCCACCTCCCGGATCGGCTGGTCCGCCGTCGAGTAGATGCGCTGCTCGGCGGTGATGGTGCCGAGCCGGCGGCCGTCCCGCGACACGTCCATGAGCGCCACCCACTGCCACATGTTCGGGGTGCGCGACGAAGAAAGGCCCTGGTAGGTCAGCACGTACTCGTGGCCGTAGGGGGAGGCCGCAATGATCTGGTCGCCGGGCTCGACGCTCTGGTCGGTCTCGGTGTGGAACGAGGCTCCCGCGAACCCGGCGAACATGAGCACGATGCCCACGTGCACGATGTAGCCGCCCCAGCGCCGGCGGTTGCGCGCGATCAGGTGCAGGAAGGCTCTGCCCAGCCCCTCGCCTTCGATGCGCGCCCGCGCCCGGGTACCCTTCCAGAACTCGTTCACCAGGATGGTGAGCACGAAGCCGCAGATCGCGAAGGTCGCGAGCGCGTAGAACCCGCGCATGCCGGCGATCATGAGCCCGGCCACGACGGCTGCGGCCATCAGCAGCGGCGAGACGAAGTTGCGCTCCAGGTTCCGGCGCGTCGCCTTCCGCCAGGCGATGACCGGCCCGATCCCGGTCAGCGCCAGCAGCACCAGCCCGATGGGGATGTTGACGCGGTTGAAGAACGCCGGCCCCACGGCCACCTTGGTCCCCGCGACACCCTCGGAGATCAGCGGGAAGAGCGTCCCCCAGAGCACCGCGAACGCCGACCCCAGCAGGATCAGGTTGTTCATCAGGAAGGCGGATTCGCGCGAGAGGAACGACTCGATGGTGCGTTCCGCGCGCAGATCGTCCTTGCGCCACAGGATGAGGAGCAGGCACGCCATCGTGGCAACGCCCAGGAAGCCGAGGAAGATGTAGGCGATGCGCGTGTTCTGGGCGAAGGAGTGGACCGACTCGATGAGCCCGGAACGCGTCAGGAAGGTCGCGAAGATGGTGAGCAGGAAGGTCAGCGAAACCAGCGACAGGTTCCACATCTTCAGCATCCCCCGATGCTCCTGGATCATGACGGAGTGGAGGAACGCCGTCGCGGTGAGCCAGGGCAGCAGGGATGCGTTCTCGACCGGATCCCAGAACCAGTATCCGCCCCAGCCCAGCTCCTCGTAGGCCCAGCGCATGCCGAAGATGATGCCGTTGGTCAGGAAGAACCAGCTCAGCAGGGTCCAGCGCCGGGTCACCACCAGCCAGCGCGAGTCGGTCTTGCCGGTGATCAGAGCGGCGACGCCGAAGGCGAACGGCACCGAGAAGGAGGTGAACCCCAGGTAGAGCGTGGGGGGATGAATGGTCATCCAGTAGTTCTGGAGCTGCGGATTCAGCCCCTGCCCGTTGGCGGGCGTGAACGGCAGTCTCTCGAAGGGGTTCACGTCGGCGAAGAGGAGCACGCCGAGGAAGAACGCCGTGATCGTGAGCAGGACGCCCACCACCGAGGGCATGAACTCGCGGTTCCTGCGGCGGTTCTGGAAGACCGCGATGCTCGAGAAGAGCGCGAGCAGCAGCACCCAGAAGACCAGCGATCCCCGCTGGCCGGCCCAGAGCCCGGTCACCTTGAAGTAGGTTTCCAGCTCCCGGCTCGAGTACCCCCACACGTACCGGTACTCATAGTGCTCCCCGACAAACGCCAGGATGATGCCCAGCGAGGTCAGGCACAGCAGGAAGAAGACGGCGTAGACCGACCGCTCGGCCGAGAGAACCAGGTCGCCGCGCTTCCGGTGCCCGCCCACGAAGGCGAGCACGATGCCCCAGATCGAAACCGGCAGAGCCACCCAGAGGGCGAACTCCCCGAGCAGGATCATCCGGCCATCTCTTCCGGCATCGCCTCGTAGCGGCTGCCACACTTGGTCAGCACGGTCGTCGCCTCGAAGACCCCGTCCCGCCGGAAGCGTCCTTCGATGACGACTTCGGTCTCGTCGCTGAAGGTGTCCGGGAGGATGTCACGGTACTCCACCCGGAAGCTGGCGTCGTCGCGCGCCAGGTCCACCACCGAGAAGTAGTGCTCGAACGCGCCCTCGGCCTGATAGCTCCCCTTGACCACCCGGCCGCTCACCTTCACGCCGATGTCGTGGAAGGTGTCGTCTTCGGCCACCTTCGCCATGAGCTCGACCGGGGTCAGGTAGTAGACCATGGCCTTGTCGAAGCCCGTCCAGATGAGGAACGTCACGACCATCGCGACGCCGACCAGTCCGATATAGAAGCGGCTGTTCTTCATTCGCTGCGCCCCTTGTGTCCCGTTGTCCCGCACCTGGCCCGACGGCCTCAGGTCCGGTCTTCCCGGCGTTGAATATATAGGATGGAGGTGCGGTTTCTCAAACCTGGCCGGGTGGGTCTCCCTCGCGGGCCCAGCTGCGCGCGGCCGCAACCGCCCTCTCCCACCCGGCGATGAGCGCATCGCGTTCCTCGGAGCCCATCGTGGGCGAGTAGATTTCGGGATCTCCAGAGGACTCCGCGAACGCCTCGCCGTCCGGCCAGATCCCGGCTGCGATTCCCGCCAGCCCGGCGGCTCCCAGCGCGGTGGTCTCGACCC
Organism: Gammaproteobacteria bacterium; assembly: GCA_009843625.1. Taxonomy (GTDB): domain Bacteria; phylum Gemmatimonadota; class Gemmatimonadetes; order Longimicrobiales; family Gaopeijiaceae; genus BD2-11. The sequence continues at coordinate 11,522 of VYDD01000167.1, forward strand.
GGGGGGCGCGGCGCACGGGCACGTCCAGCACGTCCGCCTGGAACTGCATCAGCCAGCGGTTGCGCGCGGCCCCGCCGTCGGCGCGCAGTTCCCCGGTGGCCAGCCCGGCGTCCTCCTCCATGGCGCGGATGACGTCGGCCGTGCCGTACGCCATCGACTCGAGCGCCGCGCGCGCCAAGTGGGACGCGGTGGTCCCTCGCGTGATGCCGACCACCGTGCCGCGCGCCTCGGGGATCCAGTGCGGCGCGCCCAGCCCCACGAACGCGGGCACGAAGTAGACTCCGGCGTTGTCGGCCACCTCGCGGGCGCGCTCCTCCGATTCGGCGGCGTGGTCGAGGATGCCCAGCCCGTCGCGCAGCCACTGCACGGACGCGCCCGCCGAAAAGATCGAGCCCTCCAGGGCGTACGCCGGGCCGCCGCGCGCGTCGCAGGCCAGCGTGGTGAGAAGCCCGTTCTCCGAGGTCACCACCTCCTGGCCGGTGTGCAGCAGCAGAAAGGCCCCGGTGCCGTACGTCACCTTGGCCCGGCCCGCCCGGACGCAGCCCTGTCCGAAGAGGGCGGCCTGCTGGTCCCCGACCACGCCCGCAACCGGAACCTCCCTCCCCAGGTGCTCGCCGCGCGCGATCCCGAAGTCGCCCGAGCTGGAGCGCACCTCGGGCAGGATGCCTGCCGGGACTTCGAGCAGGTCGGCGAGCGACGGATCCCAGGCCTTGCGGTGCAGGTCGTAGAGGAGGGTGCGCGAGGCGTTGGTGTGGTCGGTGGCGTGCACGGCACCACCCGTCAGCCGGGCCACCAGCCAGGCGTCGATGGTGCCCGCGGCCAGGTCGCCGGCTTCCGCCGCCACCCGCAGCTCCGGGCGCTCGCGAAACAGCCAGGTCAGCTTGGTTCCCGAGAAGTAGGGATCCAGAACCAGCCCCGTCCGCCGGCGGACCTCGTCCTCGTGGCCGCCGCGGCGCAGTTCCGCGCAGATCGACGCGGTGCGGCGGTCCTGCCAGACGATGGCCCGGCACACCGGCTCGAGGGAGGCGCGGTCCCACAGCACAACGGTCTCGCGCTGGTTCGCGATGCCGATGGCCTCGAGCCGCACCTGTCCCCCGGCGTCGTCCAGCGCCGCGCGCGCGACCCCCCGGGTCACCCGCCAGATCTCCTCGGCGTCGTGCTCGACCCGGCCCGGCCGGGGGAAGTGCTGGGTGAACTCCGAGTATCCGCGTCCCAAGATCCGTCCGTCGCTCGCCACTACCAGGGCGGTCGACCCGGTCGTGCCCTGGTCGAGGGCGAGCACCGCGGGTTGTCTGCTCACGGCTGCGCTCCGGTCCCCGGTCTCATGCCCCCTGCGGATGCCGTTGCCGCGTCACCGAACCCGTAGGGGACGCCGGCGGCGCCCAGCAGGCCCACGAGCAGCGGCACGGGCAACCCCACCACCGTGAAGTAGTCGCCCTCCAGCGACTCCACCAGCACCGCGCCGGCGCCCTGTATGGCATAGGACCCCGCCTTGTCCATCGGTTCCCCGGTGGCTACGTAAGCCCGAGCCTCCTCCTCGCCGAAGGACCGCAGCCACACCGTGGTTCGGGAGACGCCGGCGTGCACGCACCCGTCGGGCTCCGCCAGCGCCAGCGCGCTGACCACCTCGTGGGCCCGGCCCGCCAGGCTCAGCAGCATCGCAACCGCGTCATCGGCGTCCCTTGGCTTTCCCAGGATGGTCCCGTCCCGCACCACCACCGTGTCACCCCCCAGCACGAGTCTCCCCGGCCGGCGCGCCGCCACCGCACGCGCCTTCGCCTCGGCCAGACGCCGGGTATGGGCGACGGGATCCTCCCCGGGCAGAACCTCCTCGGGGATGTCCGCAGGATCGACCTCAAAGGGGATGCCCAGCATGGAGAGCAGGTCCGCCCGCCGGGGCGACCGGGACGCGAGCACGAGGCCGGGGGGCCGCCCATCCGCCGGCCCGCCGGTCATCGTTCCAGCACCAGCGTGACGGGGCCATCGTTTACGAGTTCCACATCCATCATGGCGCCGAACACGCCGGTCTCGACCCGGCCCGGAGCCTTCTCCCGCAGGAGCGCCACGAAGTCCTCGTAGAGGGGCACGGCCACATCGGGCCCCGCGGCCCGTATGAAGCTCGGCCGGCGTCCCTTGCGGGTATCGCCGTACAGCGTGAACTGGCTCACGACCAGAACGTCGCCGGAGACATCCCGGAGCGACAGGTTCATCCTGCCCTGCGCATCGTTGAAGACGCGCAGCCCCAGCACCTTGTTCGCCATCCACTCGAGGGCGTCCGCGCGATCCTCGCGGGTAAACCCGACGAGCAGCAGGAGCCCGCCGCCGATGCGGCCCACCACCGACCCGTCGACGGTCACCGAGGCGCGCGCCACGCGCTGGAGGACGATCCTCATCCCGCGCCTCCCGCATCAGCCGCCCCGGACGGTGTGGCCCTCTGTCCCCGTGCCCGAACCATCACTCGACCGTGACCGACTTGGCCAGGTTGCGGGGCTGGTCCACGTCGCAGCCCCGCAGGACGGCGATGTGGTAGGCGAGCAGTTGAAGCGGCACCGTGGTGAGCACGGGGCGCAGGAAGGGCAGCGTGTCGGGGACGCGGATGACGTGATCCACCTTGCCCTCTAGCTCCGAGTTGCCCTCGCTGACGACGGCGATCACGCGCGCGCTCCTCGCCTTCACTTCTTCGATGTTGGAGACGACCTTCGGATAGACGGGGTCGCTCGGAGCCAGGATCACGACCGGCATGGCCTCGTCGATCAGCGCGATCGGCCCGTGCTTCATCTCCGCCGCGGGATAGCCTTCGGCGTGAATGTAGCTGACCTCCTTGAGCTTGAGCGCCCCTTCCAGCGCCACCGGAAACTGGTAGCCGCGGCCCAGATAGAGGAAGTTGGGCGCGTCCTGGTAGGTACGCGCCAGCTCCAGAATGGAATCGTTCAGCTCAAGGACCTGCTCCACCTGTCCCGGAAGGGCCTGCATGGCCTGGACGATGCGGCGCCCGCCCAGCAGCGAGATCTGCCGGTGCCGTCCCATCCACAGGGCGAACAGGGCGAGCACCATGAGCTGGCTGGTGAAGGCCTTGGTGGACGCCACCCCCACCTCGGGTCCGGCGTGCAGGTGGCAGCCGAAGGCGGTCTCGCGCGCGATGGACGAGCCGACCACGTTGACGACTCCCATGGTGCGGGCTCCCCTGCGGCGAGCCTCCCGCAACGCGGCCAGCGTGTCGGCGGTCTCTCCGGACTGGCTGATCGCGATCACCAGGGTGCGCTCGTCCAGAACCGGGTTCTTGTAGCGGAACTCGGACGCGTACTCGACTTCGACGGGTATGCGCGCGAGATCCTCGAGCATGTACTCGCCGATCAGCGCCGCGTGCCAGCTGGTTCCGCACGCCGTCATGACCACGCGATCCAGGGAAAGCAACTCCTCCCGATGCCGCTCGATCCCGCCCAGGCGAGCCATTCCGTCGGCCTCCAGCAGCCGCCCCCGAAGCACGTCGCGCAGACTGCGCGGCTGCTCGAAGATCTCCTTCAGCATGAAGTGCTCGAAGCCGCCGCGCTCGATGGCGGACAGGTCCCACGTCACCTGATGCACGGAGCGGCGCACCGTCCCCCGCCCCATATGGTAGATCCGGTAGCCGGCGGGCTCGAGCTTTGCGTAGTCCCCGTCCGCGAGGTAGACGACGTCGCGCGTCTGGGCCACTACGGCGGCCGCGTCGGACCCCACCAGGTACTGGCCCGAAGCTCCCACCCCGAGCAGGAGCGGGCTTCCCTGGCGCGCCGCAACCAGCTTGTCCGGCTCGTGCGCGGAGATCGCCGCGATGCCGTAGGTGCCCTCGACCCGTTCCAGCGCAAGCGCCAGGGCCTCCTCCAGCGGAGATCCCTCCCTGAGGAAGAAGTCGACCAGGTGCACCACGACTTCGGTGTCGGTATCGCTCCGGAAGCGGTACCCGCGCGCCTCTAGCCGTCGCCTGAGCAGGCCTGCGTTTTCGATGATGCCGTTGTGGACGAGCGCCACGCCACCGTCCTGACTGACATGAGGATGGGCGTTGCGCTCGGTTGGGGCCCCGTGGGTGGCCCAGCGCGTATGGGCGATGCCGCAGCTCCCCCCCAGCGAGTCGCGGCCGATGGCCGCCTCCACCTGCCCCAGCTTGCCCGCCCGCTTCACCACGCTCAGCCGGGCGTCACCGGTGGTCACGGCGAGGCCGGCCGCGTCGTATCCGCGGTACAGGAGGCGGCGGAGCCCGT
>VYDD01000444.1:0-5721 GCA_009843625.1 Gammaproteobacteria bacterium
CCGTCAACAGCGCGTCGTGCAGTTCGTCCGCATCCCGCGGATCGGGCCACACCTCCTCGCGCACGCGCTGGATCGCCGCCGGGTCGAGCGCGCCCAGCTCGTCCGCGGAAGACGGCTCGAACGCGCGCCTTGTCTGCACCGCCCGCGCACGCCGCTCCTCCAGCGGGGCATCGTCCAGGAACGAATACGGGGCCGAGTTGAGGATCTCGTGGCTGAGCACCGAGGGCTCGGGGGTGTCGCGCGTGACGTAGCGGATCTCGCCGGCGAACACCCGCCGCAGCACGGCGTCGAGCTCGCTCATCGCCATCGCCTCTTCCAGGCAATCGCGCATCGTCTGCCGGACCAGGGGATGATCGGGGATCTCGCGGTCGCCGCCGATGTTCTCCAGGCACGCGGCCGCGTCCGGGAAGGCCGCCGCCATCAGGTCGTCGGCCTCCATGCGCTGCAACTGGGGCGGCACCTTGCGCCCCGCGCGGTTGCGCAGCACCGCCAGGGAGATGGTCGCGTTCCAGCGCCAGCGCGTCGGGAAGACCGGCGAGTCGATCAGCGCCTGCACCAGCGTCCGCTCGAGCGTGTCCGGGTGCACGTAGCGGAAGACATCCTCCAGCGGAAACGAATGCTGAGGCCCGAGCGAGAGCAGCACGCCCTCCTCGGTGGCCGCGGCCTGAAGCTCGAAGTTGAACTGCCGGCAGAACTTCTTGCGCAGCGCGAGCCCCCACGCCCGGTTCACGCGCGAGCCGAAGGGCGCGTGCAGGATCATCTGCATGCCCCCGGCCTCGTCGAAGAAGCGTTCGAGCACCAGCGTGTCCTGCGTGGGCAGCGCCCCGAGGATGTGCTTCGCCTCCCGCAGATAGTGCTGGATCTGGCGCGCGGCCGAGTCCGAAAGCCCGAGCTCCTCGAGCCACTTCGCGGCCGCATCCTCCTGCTCGCCGTCCAGGCGGGCCTCGACATCCGCGCGCAGCCCGGCCACCGCGGTCGACAATTCCGCGCTCCGGCCAGGCGCCTCTCCCAGCCAGAACGGGATCGTCGGCGGCTCCCCGTGCGCGTCCGCCACCCGGACGGTGCCGGAATTGACTTGGAGAATGCGCCAGGAGGTGTTGCCCAACTGGAAGATGTCGCCCGCGGAACTCTCGATGGCGAAGTCCTCGTTGAGGGTGCCGATGAAGGTCTCTTCGGGATCGAGCACCACCCGGTAGTCGGCGTTGTCGGGGATGGCGCCCCCCGCGGTGATCGCGGTGAGGCGCGCCGCGCGCCGGCCCTTGATGCGCCCGTTGACCCGGTCACGGTGCACCAGCGCCCCGCGCCGCCCGCGCCGGGTGACGAAGCCCTCGGCCACCATCTGCACCACCTCGTCGAAGTGCTCGCGCGCCAGCTCGCGGTACGGGTACGCGCCGCGCCAGAGATGGTAGAGGTCGTCCTCGGACCAGGGCTCGCACGCGGACTCGGCCACGGTCTGCTGCGCCAGCACGTCGAGCGGCTGCGGCATCATGACCAGCCGGTCCAGTTCCCCGTCGTTCACAGCGCGCACGAGCGCAGCGCACTCCACCAGGTCGTCGCGGGAGAGCGGGAACAAGCGGCCCTTCGGAGTGCCGCGCACGGTGTGCCCGGAGCGCCCCATCCGCTGCAGGAAGGTCGAGATCCAGCGCGGCGAGCCGATCTGGCACACCAGATCCACGTGCCCGATGTCGATGCCGAGCTCGAGCGACGCGGTGGCCACCAGCGCCTTCAGCGTGCCCGCGCGCAGCCGGTCTTCCGCGGACAGCCGCGCCTCCTTGGAAAGGCTCCCGTGGTGCGCCGTCACGGCTTCCTCGCCCAGCCGGTCGGTGAGCCGGGCCGCGAGCCGCTCGGCCATCCGGCGCGTGTTGACGAAGACGAGGGTTGTCCTGTGGGCCTCGATCGACTCGGTCAGCCGTTCGTAGACCTCCGACCATACCTCGTGCGACATCACCGCTTCCATCGGCGACGGCGGCACCTCGATGGCCAGGTCCATGGCGCGCCGGTGTCCCGCGTCGATGATTTCGCAGCGCTCCGGATCAATCTCCGCATCCCGGTTCTGGCTCCCCAGCAGGAAGCGCGCGACCTCGCCGACCGGCTTCTGGGTGGCCGAGAGCCCGATGCGCTGCAGGGGCCGGCCCACGACGTGCCCCAGCCGCTCCAGGCTGAGCGCCAGGTGCGATCCGCGGCGCGAATCGATCACGGCGTGGATCTCGTCCACGATCACCGTGCGCACGGTGCCGAGCATCGCGCGGCTGCGCTCGGCGGTCAGGAGCAGGTAAAGGGATTCCGGCGTGGTGACCAGAATATGTGGAGGGGTGCGCAGCATGGCGGCGCGGCGCGAGGAGGGCGTATCCCCGGTGCGTACCGCGGAACGGATGCGGACGGCGGGCAGGCCCGCCCCCACGGCGCGCTGGCGGATGGCGGCGAGCGGCTCCTCCAGGTTCTTGTGGATGTCCGCGCTGAGCGCCTTGAGGGGCGAGATGTAGAGGACGCGAACCTCGTTCTCGAGACCATGCTCGAGCCCTTCGCGCAGCAGCTCGTCGATGGCGTTCAGGAAGGCGGCAAGGGTCTTGCCGGACCCGGTCGGGGCGGCGAGGAGCGTGTGGCGGCCGTCGCGGATGGCGGCCCAGGCGCGCTCCTGGGCCGGGAGCGGCGGCCCCAGCGTCTCGGTGAACCAGCCGGCGACGATCGGGTGGAAGGGCAGGCTCATTGGCGAACCGTAACCCGGATGCCCGACACCGGCAACCGACACTAATATACCTTGCGGGCGTCCATCGGGGATTCCGGACCTGGTACACGTCCTGGCGTCCGTGAGCGCGGAATCCGGCTGTCGCTCGACGACGCGCTTCCCCGGGTCGCGATCTCTGCAACGTCAGGAGGATCGATGAAGTCAGCATGGTGCATGGCCGCAGCTACCGCGGCCCTCTTGTTCTCGACCCCTCTCGCCTCATACGGGCAGGATCCGCCCAGACCGGCTGAACCGCTCGACACGCCCATCCTGCTGAGGCTGGCGCCACCCGAGGGGCAGGTATCCCGCTACGCCCACTCCACGCAGGCGGAAGTGGAGAGCCCGATGATGCCGTCAAGCCCTGTCATGACAATGCGCACGTATCAGACGCGGACCGTGGTCGGGGTGGCGGACGAGGTGATCCGACTCCGGACAACCATCGACTCGACCTCCACGGCAATGCCGATGCCCGTGCCCGGGATGGAGCTGCCGGATTTTTCCGGGAGTGCCATCACCACGGAAATGGATACACGCGGCCGGGTGCTCGGCGTCATCGACACCGAAGGCATGCCGGCGATCGCCGGATTCAACCCGGAGGACCTCCTCCAGCAGTCGGGCAGTTTCGTACTTCCCGAGGAGGAGGTCAGCCCGGGGGATTCCTGGACCCAGGACGTGCCGATGGACCTGCCCATGGGTCCCGGGGGATCGATGTCCATGGGGATCGCAACGACGTACACCTTCGTCGGGTTGGACGGAAGCCTCGCAACCCTCTCGTTCGAGGGGCCCATCGAGATGGATATGGAAGTGGCGGGCGGAGGCATGACGGCCACCGGAACCATGTCCGGCACCATGATCGTGGACCTCGCCGAGGGCCGATTCCGGAGCCAGTCGACCCGCGCCAGCTTCGACGTGAGCATGGCCGGGATGACGATGGAGACGAACGTGACGACCACGATGGAACTCTTGCCCGGTCCCTGATCCGGACCGCCGGGACATCGGGCACCGCCGCAGGCGGATCGGCACCGGCGGGAAGGTAAGTCTACTCCACGACGATCCCGTAGCCCTCGCGGCGCCGGTCGCCGCCGACGCGTCCCACGCGTGGCGCCACCACATGCACCCCGCCGAAGTACAGGCTCTGCTCGGGCCAGAGCGACAAGTCCCACTCCTCCGCGAGCGCTTCCATCGCCTCATCCGGGAATCCCGGCTCGATCTGGAGCTGTTCGCCGTCGAAGTGCATGCGAGGGGAGTTGGACGCCTCGTCGGGCGAGAGTCCCAGGTCGAGGAGGGACGAGACCACCTGGAACACCGCCGACGGGATTCGGTTGCTGCCCCCGGTGCCGAGCGCGGCGAGCACCTGGTCTCCCTCCAGCAGCAGAGTGGGCGACATCATCGACGCCACCCGGTCCCCCGGCTCCGAGGCGTGGAATCCGGCGGGGTGAAGATCGACTTCGCCCATCATGTTGTTGAAGTGAATGCCGGTTCCGGGAAGGAAATACGACGAGCCTGATCCGTTGGACATGGAGAGCGCGGCGACGTTGCCCTCGGCGTCGGAGGCGTTGAGATGGGTGGTGCCATGCACGGCGTGGATCAACGGGGCATGGACGCCCTCCAGAAGCTCCGCGTGCGTGGGATCGCGCGGGACCGCCTCTCCTCCCCGGAGGCGGACCGCCTGTTCGAGCGCCCGCGCCGTCGCGGTCACGTGCGCGCGGCTTCCCCACGCGCAGCGCGACAGATCCGTCTCCTCCTGAAGCAGCAGGCGAAGCGCCATCAGCGATCCACCCAGCGCCGGCGGCGGGTTGGTGAGGACGCGCCGCCCACGATAGCCCACCGAGAGCGGACGGCGTTCGATGACCTCGAATTGTTCGAGATCGGCCCGCGTCATCAGTCCGCCGCCCTCGAGCATGTCGCGTTCGATGGTCCGGGCGAAGTCGCCGCCGTAGAACCCCAGCGGATCGCGCGGCAGGGATTCCAGGAAGTCGGCCATCTCCGGGTTGCGGTGCAGCCGGCCCGCCGGTAGAACCCTTCCGTCATCCAGGAAGAGGGCGGTGCCTGCCGGCGAATCCCGCAGCACGGGAAACATCAGCTGAAGCGAGTCCGACACGAACGGGGTGATGACGGTGCCCGCCCGTGCGGCGGCGGCGGCGGGCGCAACCACCTCCGCGAGCGGGAGCCGTCCCAGACGCCGGTGCACATGCACCAGGCCCTTCAGGGTGCCGGGAACCGCAGCGGACGCCAGCCCGATGGTGAACTCCTGCGGGATATCCCCGAAGAGGATGTCCACCGCGTAGAAGTCGCGATCTCCGTCGTCCGGGGGCCCGGGGTGCGCGCGGCCGGGAGCGGCGGCGATGAAGTCGAAGAGGATCTCCTCCCCCGCCGAGGTGCGCGCCAGCACGAAACCCGCGCCCGCCAGGCTCGCCATGGTGGGCTCCACGAACGTGCTGGTGAACGCCGCCGCCACGACCGCGTCGAAGGCGTTGCCCCCGGCACGGAGGATGTCGGCCCCGGCCTCGGAGATCAGCGGATGTCCGGAAGAGAGAAGTCCTCGCATGGCGCGGAATCTACTACGGCGGGCGGCCCGCTGTCACCGACAGGGCGCGCCTACACCACCGCCTGCCTCCACCGCCCCCGCCTGAACAGCACCGCGGCCACCACCGCCAGCGTCGAGAACGACACCGTCATCGCGATGAACACGCCGGTCGTCTCGAGTCCGCCCGGAAGCGACAGGCCCCAGGCGAGCGGGATCTCCCACAGCCAGAAGCAGAAGAAGTTGAGGATCGTGGGCGTCCAGACGGCCCCCGCCCCGTTGAACGCCGCGGTGAGCACCATGCCGTAGGCGTAGAAGACGAATCCGATGGACACGATGCGGAGGCCCGTCACACCGACGGCCGACGCCCCCTCGGTCCCGCCGAACAGCCCCACGATCGCCGGCGCGAAAGCGATGAAGAACACGCTGACCGCCCCGAGGAAGGCGAGGTTCATCTTGCATGAGATCCAGG
>VYDD01000444.1:5731-15539 GCA_009843625.1 Gammaproteobacteria bacterium
CGCTCCGGGTCCCCGGCCCCGAGCCCCTGCCCGACCATCGTGGCCGCCGCGTTGGAGAGTCCCCAGGCGGGGAGAATCGCGAAGAGAATGATGCGGATCGCGATCACATAGCCCGCCAGCGCCTCGGCCCCGAACAGCGCCGTCACGCGGATGAGGCCGATCCAGCTCGCGGTTGCGATGAAGGTCTGGAGCATCCCCGTCCCCGAGAGCCGCACCAGTTGAGCCATGAGCGCGGGCTGGATGCGCAGATGCGCAGCCAGGATGCGGAGCTTGCCGCCCAGGCGGAAGAGCGTGTAGACCTGCACCAGCACCGCCGTTCCCCGACCGATCGTCGTCGCGACTGCGGCCCCCTGCACCCCCATCTCCGGGAACGGCCCGAGACCGAAGATGAGCAGGGGATCGAGGACGATGTTGAGCCCGTTCGCGATCCAGAGCACGCGCATCGCGATCGCGGCGTCGCCCGCCCCGCGGAAGGCCGCATTCTGCAGGAACAGCAGCAGGATGACGACGTTGCCACCGAGCATGATGCGCGTGTAGGGGGCTCCCGTGGCCACCACGCTCTCGTCGCCGCCCATGATGCGCAGGATGTCCGGCGCGAACGCCCCCCCGGCGATGCCGAACACGAGCGCCAGCGCGAGTCCCAGCAGGACGGCCTGCGCGGCCGCGCGCGACGCCCCTTCCCTGTCGCCTCCGCCGATCCGGCGCGACACGACGGCCGTGACCCCGATGCTCAGCCCTATCGCGACCGTGTAGATCAGCGAAAGGACCGACTCGGTTAGCGCCACCCCTGCCATGGCCTCGTTCCCCAGCCTGGAGACGAAGTAGATGTCGACGACCGCAAAGAGCGACTCCATCAACATCTCCAGCACCATCGGCACGGCCAGAAGGATGACCGCGCGCCGGATGGGGCCGTGGGTGGGATCGCCGCCGGTGCCCCGTACGGCGTGGACGAAGACGTCCCACCAGGTTTCGGACGCGTGCGCGGGCGGCGGTTTGGGGGTCTCGTGCGGGTTCATCGCGGCGGAAAGCTAACGGGATTCGGACTGGAGAAGCCTTCAGGGCAAGGCTAGACTTGGCCGCCCCTTCCTGCAGAACGCCCACACTTCACCAGAGAGAAACTCCCATGTCGCAGGCCGCCGAACTCGTCGCACAGCTGGAAACGTCCCACGGGTACATCAGGAAGATGATCTCGATCTTCGACGAGGAGGACGCCGGGTTCGCTCCCCAGCCCGAACTCTACACCGTCGCCGGCCACATCGCGCACGCCGCGGACTCAGTCGAGTGGTTCGTGGACGGGGCCTTCGGAGAGGGGTGGAACATGGACTTCGAAGGCCTGATCGCCGCGGCCCGGGCAGTGGAGACGCTCGAGGAAGCCGTCGCCTGGCTCGACCGCGCATTCGAGAAGGCCATCGCGACCTTCCAGGCGGCCTCGGACGAGGACCTCGCCGCCCCGATCCCCGACGACCGCATCATGCCGGGCGCGTCCCGTTCCGCCATTGTGATGCCCCTCGTGGATCACACGGCGCACCACCGCGGCGCGCTCACGGTGTACGCGCGGCTCCTGGGCAAGGTGCCGGGGATGATGTACGAGTGAGCCTGGGGAGGGAGACCGCGGCGGTTCCGGCTCCATAACTCAAGGTCAGGCGTCGGTTCCCTGCTCACCCCCCGTCATCCCATTCACCGTGGTCGCCGCCGCCATGTGGGCGATCACGTTGGTCGCCGAGCGGAACACGTCGGGCACGCGGTCGATTCCGAGCAGGATGCCGAGCCCCGCGACCGGCACGCCTACCACGTCGAGCGCGGGCGCCATGGTCACGATGCTCGCGCTGGGCACCGGGGCGACCGTCATCGAGGCGAGGAAGATGGCCAGCACGGCCGCTGCGATCAGTCCGGCGTCGAGCGGCACCCCGTACATCGCGGCGAGAAAGACCAGCGAAGTGCTCTGGAAGAGCGCGCTGCCCGGACGGTTGATCGAGGCCGCCAGCGGCAGGACCAGCGAGAAGGTGCTCTTCGAGAGACCCAGTTTCTCCGCCTCCTGGAGCATCATGGGCAGCGTTCCCACCGACGTCGTCGTGGTGAACCCCACCGTGTAGGTGCCCAGGGTCCCGCGCACGAACCGCCCCGGCTTCATCCCGCCGAGGATCCAGACCAGCGGCACCAGCACGACACCCTTCAGGATGAAGAAGCCCACGACCACGGCGACGATGAAGACGGCGAGGTTCTGGAGCATCGCCAACCCCGTCTGCGCGACCACCGGCGCCGCGAGACCGAAGACCCCCACGGGCGCCGTCCACAGGATCCAGGTCATGAGCTTGATGAGCGCATCCCCGAGCGTCTCGGCGAGGGACGTTCTCGATTAGCGCTTTTCCCCTTGCAGCGTGGTCGCCGCCGCCGCAAGCAGGACCACGAAGATCAGCACCGAGAGCAGCGACCCGTCAGCGGCGGCCTGGACGGGGTTGCGCGGCACGAGGTTCACGAGAAAGTCCACCACGCCCGGCGTCGCGGTGTCCAGCTCCGTCATTGGCGTGGGAGGCGGCACCGGCGTCGTGAAGGTGAGGGCCAGTCCCATGACGCCCATCCCGATGATGATCGCCGGCAGCGTCGTGACCCAGAAGAAGCCCACCGCCAGGCCCCCGAGCCGCCCAAGCCTGCGCAGGTTCCCGATCCGCGCCACGCCCACGAACACCACCGCCGCCACCAGCGGGATGACAACCATCTGAATGGCGCGCAGGAAGACTGCCCCCAGCGGCTCGACCGCCTCGGCCGCCTGCAGCAGCACCGGAGACCCGGTCGCGGAGGCGGCGACTCCGAGCCCCAGTCCGAGAACCAGCCCGATGAGGATGGCGCGGGTGTTCATGGCGTCACGCCTGGTGCTCGCGATCCAGCACCCGATCCCCGATCACATGCGTCGCGTGCTCCCACGCCTCCTGCGGCGCCGGCCACGCGCGATCCCGCACCCGCCGGAGATAGGTGATCTGAGCCAGGTGGTAGAGGTAGTGCTGCGCCATGTGGATGACGTCGGGGCCGAGCTGCGAGGTCGTCTTGCCGTCCAGCGAGGTGCGTTCGGCGAACAGGTCGGCATCGCTCTCGCACGCTTTCACCTCGGCGATGACCTGCTCCTGGATCGTGCGCATCCGCGCCGCGATATCCTCCGCCGGCCCCGGGCGATCCTCCGTGATCACGGGGACGATTCCCAGCCGCTTGAGGAACCAGATGTCGACCCGGTACAGGTGCCGGCAGATCTTGCCGACGCCCCGCACCTTCTCGCTCGGGCTCCAGTCCAGATCCTCGCGCGAGATGCCGTCCAGCACCATGAAGAGGGGTCGGCGCGCGGCCTCGAAGATCTCGATGGTCTCGGCGATCTTGCTCATCTCTAAGGGCCTCTCGTTTCGTGACCTCGCCTCATCGGACGGAACCGACTCCAATCTCGTGGAAAGGGCCAGGAATCGCGCTTCGGCGCGGTCGTGAGTCCGCGAGCAAACTGCGGTTGTCCGGAGTCCTGCGCCAGCGTACGATCAAGAGCACATCCCACCGTGGACCGGAGCAGGAGGCAGGACACATGGCCGAGCGGTCATCCACCATCGACCCGTCCGCGCATCGCGGCGCCCTACGCGCCGACGATGCCCCCTGGGAGGGCCTGCTGGCGAACCTCCCCGGGCGCGGCAACGTCTCCCGCCGCCAGTTCATCAAGGGGGTCATCGCGACCGGCGCCTCGGTGTCGGCGTTCTCGTACTTCGCGGGTCCGGCGGCGACGTCCGCCCGTGCAAGCGTTCCGCGCCTGGTCTCCATCAACGTCAACGGACAGGCCCGGCGGGTCGACGTGCTGCCGCAGGAGACGCTCGCGATGACGCTCCGCTACAAGCTGGGGCTCACCGGCACCAAGCTGGGCTGCGACCGGGCGGAGTGCGGGGCCTGCACCGTCATGATCGACGGCGTCGCCCACTATTCCTGCTCGACGCTCACGCAGCGGGTCCGGGCGCGCGAGGTGGTCACGGTGGAAGGGCTGGAGAGCCCGGACGGCACGCTGCATCCGGTGCAGCAGGCGTTCATCGACGAGCTGGGTCCCCAGTGCGGCTTCTGCACCCCGGGACAGGTCATGGCCGCCGCCGCCCTGCTCGAGGCCAACCCCAACCCGACCCGCGAGGAGGCGCGCCGGGCGATGTCCGGCAATCTCTGCAGGTGCGGGGCTTACGACCACTACCTGAACGGGGTCATGCGCGCCGCCGCAAACGGGCAGGCGGTCGCCGAGGAGGTGTCCAATGGCTGAGCTCATCGGCAGGGATTTCGCACCCCCGGACGTCATCGCCAAGGTCACCGGCAGAGCCCGCTACGCGGAGGACTTCCGCGCCGACGGCATGCTCTTCTGCCGGCTCATCACAAGCCCGATGCCCCACGCGCGGGTGCGCTCCATCGACGCGTCGGAGGCGCTCGCGATGGAGGGCGTGGTCGCCATCCTGACCGCGGACGAGGTGCCCGAGATCGAGGCGCCCGGCAACCCCATCCTCACCAACACGCCCCACTTCGTGGGCGAGCCGATTGCCGCGCTGGCGGCCGTCGACGAGACCACCGTCCAGGACGCCATTGCGGAGGTCAGGCTCGATCTCGAGCCGCTGCCCTTCGTGGTCGATCCGCTGGAGAGCCTGCGTCCCGGCGGCCCCAACGCGCGCACGGAGGGCAACACCTCGCAGCGGGGCGAGGGGATCCGCGAGGTGAAGTGGACCGACGAGGATTTCGCCGCCGCCACCGACGGTGATCTGCCCATGGGCGAGGTCACCACCGAGTGGTCCTACGGTGATGTCGAAGCCGGCTTCCGCGACGCCGCGCTGGTGCTCGACGAGACTTTCGTCACCGCGGGCACCTCGCATCACTCGATGGAACCGCGCACGGCGATGGCCTACTGGCAGAACGGCAAGTGCCACGTTTTCGGCTCGAGCCAGAGCCAGAGCGCGACGCTGAACGGGCTCGCGCGCTACATCGGCGTGCCGCCCGAGGACGTGGTGTTCGTGGGCGAGTACTGCGGGGGCGGATTCGGGTCCAAGGGAAGCGCCTACCCGATCATGTCGGTGCCGGCGCACATGTCGCGCAAGACGGGCCGGCCGGTGATGATGCGCATCAGCCGGGCCGAGGAATACGCCATCGGCTCCGCGCGGGCCGGCTTCCAGGGCCGCATCCGCATGGGCTTCCGGCCTGACGGGCGCGTGAGCGCGGTCGACCTCTTCATCGTGCAGGAAAACGGGCCCAACAGCGGCTTCGGCGACTTCAACAGCGCCGCGGGCGCCGTGACCATCGTCTACACGCCGCTGGCGATGCGCTTCCGCGGCATTCCGGTGCTCACCAACACGCCCGCTCGGGGCGCGCAACGCGGTCCGGGCCAGAACCAGATCGCGTGCGCGGTGGAGCCTCTGCTCGACAAGGCCGCCGCCGAGTTGGGCATCGATCAGCTTGCCATCCGCAGCATCAACGCCCCCGACTCGAATTCGCTCTACGGCGGAGGCCAGGTGCCGGTCACCAGCGCTCATCTGGGCGAAGCGCTGGCCCAGGGCGCGGAGCGCTTCGGATGGGAGGAGCGGCGCGCCCGCAGCGGCCGGCGCCAGGGATCGCGCGTGACCGGGGTGGGCATCGGCCAGGCCTATCACGGGGCAGGCAACAGCGGCCAGGACGGGCTGCTGCGCATCGCGCCGGACGGCAGGCTGCACATCCACACCGGAGTCGGCAACCTCGGGACGTATTCCTACGCGGCCACCTCGCGCGTCGCTGCGGAGATGCTCGGGTACGACTGGGACAACGTCGAACTGGTGCGGGGCGACACTTCGCGCAATCTCGCTTCGAGCAGCGCACAGGTGGGCAGCAACACGACCTTCACCATGACCCGCGCCGGCTGGGCGGCGGGCGCGGACGCGGTGGAGAAGCTGAAGGCGATCGCGGCGATGGAGCTGGGCGGCTCGCC
The DNA here is from genome assembly GCA_009843625.1 of Gammaproteobacteria bacterium. Classification (GTDB taxonomy): domain Bacteria; phylum Gemmatimonadota; class Gemmatimonadetes; order Longimicrobiales; family Gaopeijiaceae; genus BD2-11. The sequence goes on from VYDD01000444.1 coordinate 11,679, forward strand.
GGACGACTACGACATCGGGGACGAAGTGACGTTCGCGCGCGCCAACCCCTCGCGCCGCATCACCCACGCAAGGGCGGCGGCGCGTGCCATCGAGCTGGGCGGGCGCTTCAGCGGCGAGGAGTTCCCCGACGACCTGAACGACATTACCAAACGTGCCGCGCAGAACCTCGCGGGCAGCGGCCTGATCGGCGTCGCCCGCGACAACCTTCCCCGCAACGACGTCGTGCCCGCGCTCGCCGCCGGCTTCATCGAGATCGAGCTGGATCTCGAGACCGGCATGTACGAGATCGTCGACTACCTGGGCGTGGCCGACTGCGGCACCGTGGTGCACCCCATGGGGCTGGCGGCCCAGGTGAGGGGCGGCGCGGTGATGGGCTTCGGGATGGCGTGCCTGGAGCGCCACGTCTACGACACGCGCTACGGGGTGGCGGGCAACATCGGCTTCCACCAGGCCAAGCCGCCCTCATACCTGGACGTTCCCTCGCAGATGGACTGGGACGCCACCGACATCACCGATCCGCAAAACCCGGTGGGAGCGAAGGGGGTCGGCGAACCCCTCATGGGATGCTCGGGGGCGGCTCTGCTGTGCGCCATCTCGGATGCGCTCGGCGGGCACTACTTCAACCGCATCCCGGTCGTCCCGGACATGATCGTGAACGCCGTGGCCCAGCAGCCCCCGTCGCATCGGCCGCTGCAGGTCAACACGCAGTGAACGGGGGCAGGCGCCCGGGCATCGGAGGAGCCCTCGGCCGCGGACGGGGATTGGTACCAACAACGTCCGCAAAGACAGGACCGAGGGAGCGACAATGAAGATCTTGAAGTCCTGGTGGCCGGTGTTCATCGTCGGGGCCGTCGCTTCCTCCGGCGGCCTGCTCGACCGGTTCTGGGACTGGATCCCGCTCGACGTGACGCTGGCCATCGGCGGGATCGGACTTGTCTGCATCCTGCGGGGAATCGTCACGCGCTTGTTCCCCCGCAGGGACTGAACCGCCGGGCTGCGGGCGGCCAACGAGTGCGCGGTCGGCTACCGCATGCCCCGGCGTCGAGCCTGAGCGAGGCACGGGGTCCGCGTTCGCGCGCCGGATCACCGGCCTTTTGCGCCACTGGGCTTGAACCCGCAAGATTAGACCATATCGACGGGATAAGGATGCCGCGTTGGCATCGCAGTCTCTCGCAACGAGACCATCTGAGGCCGGGGGGATCCCCATGATGAAGGACATGATGCCCCACTTCGATCTGGTGCAGCCCACCGACGTCGAATCGGCGCTGGATCTGCTGCGGGAGCACGGCCGCGACGCCTGGGCGCTCGCAGGCGGCTACGACAGCTTCGACTGGTTCAAGAACCGCGGCAAGCAGCCCTCCGTGGTGGTCGACCTGGAGGGGCTCGACGAACTGAAGGGCGTGCGCGAGACCGGCGACGGCATCGAGATCGGCGCCACGACCAGCCTGACCGACGTCGAGAACGACCCCTTGGTGCGCGAGCGCTACGGCCTGCTCGCGGAGGCGGTGAGCGTAGTTGCGAGCCCGCAGATCCGGAACGGCGGGACGATCGGCGGCAACATCTGCCAGGACACCCGCTGCTGGTACTACCGCTACGGCATGCCCTGCTACCGGGCGGGGGGCAACGTCTGCTACGCGGGCGCACCGGACGCGATGAACCGCGAGCACGCACTCTTCGGGGCGGACCGCTGCGTGGCGGTGACCCCGTCGGATTCGGCTCCGGCGCTGGTGGCGCTGGACGCGGAGATGGTGGTGCGCAACGCCCGCGGCGAACGGGTGATCCCCGCCGGGGAGTTTTTCATGCCGCCGGGCGTGGACATCACCCGCATGACCGTGCTCGACCCCGACGATCTGCTCACCGCCGTGCGCATCCCGGCCCGGTGGGCGGGCGCCCGCTTCCATTTCGAAAAGGTCGCGGACCGCAAGACCTGGGACTTCCCCCTGGTCAACGTGGCCGCGGCCTTCCGGATAGCCGACGGACGCATCGACGACTCACGCATCGTCCTGGGCGCGGTGGAGTGCATCCCCCGACGCCTCACCGACGTCGAGGACCTCGTTCGCGGCCGCGTGCCGAACGAGAGCACCGCCGCAGAGGCGGGCGAACTGGCCACGCAGGGCGCCAGGCCGCTCAGCTACAACCACTTCAAGATTCCGCTGGTGAAGAACCTGGTGGCGCGGGCAGTACGGAGCGCCTGAGGCGGACGCAGGCGGACAAGCGAGAGCCCCGTCCCGCCGGCAAGCGCGGGACCGGGGCTCTCTTGCGTTGACGGCTGGCGGCTACGGCCTGAACCGAATCCACTTCGTGATGCGGCGCTGGCTCACCTCCGCGCCGTACACGTTCCCCTCGTCGTCAACGGCGACCCCCTCCGGCCCGCTGAACCCCATCGGGTTGGAGATGTCGTCTGGCAGGAAGAAGTGGACCCATCCCTGGTTCGCGTCGCCGATGCGGATTCCCTTCTCCCAGCCGGCGTTGCGCTGGCCGGTGAACTGGTTGGGCGCCGGGCTCGACTCGGAGTCCGCCACGTAGATGTTGTCGTCGGCGTCGATGTAGATCCCGCTGGGCCGGCCGAACTGCGTCCAGATGGCGAGGAACTCGCCTTCCTGGTCGAAGAGCTGGATGCGGTTGTTGTAGCGGTCGCCCACGAAGATGCGGCCCTGCGAGTCCATGGCCAGGGCGTGTGGATCCCGGAACTGTCTGGGCCCGTAGCCGAGTTCGCCCCAGGTCTCCATATAGGTCCCATCGGCCGCAAAGCGGACGATCCGCCCCCGGGTGCGGTCGTGCGCGTCGGCAACGTAGATCTGTCCGTTGGGCGCCACCACCACGTCCGACGGCTGGGTGAAGTGGGTCGGCGGGTCGCCGGCCTCTCCCGGCGTGCCCAGGGTCATCAGCAACTCGCCCTCCGGGGAGAACTTGAGCACCGAGTGCCCCGTGGTGGTCGCGCCCGGCCGCCACGCATCGGTCACCCAGACGTTGCCCTCATGATCGACGTCAATGCCGTGCGGCCACGCGATCATCCCGCCGCCGAAGCTCCGCAGCAGGTTCCCCTCCTTGTCGAAGAGGAGGATGGGATCCACATCCGAGCCGACACAGGTGTTCGCGCCGCAACGCTCCGCGACCCAGATGTTTCCGTCCAGCGCGATCTCCACCGCGCTGGTGGAGCCCCATTCCCTGCCGTCAGGGAGTTCGCCCCAGCCGTAGACCGGCCGGAAGGGGTTGGTCGTCACCGACTGGGCCTGAAGTGACGAAACCGCGACGGCGAGAGCCGCGGCGGCGAAGATTCCAGTAGCGATCGTGGCGCGCGTTCGTCCAGTCATCGGTGGGGCCTCCGGGTGAGTGCGGTGGGGTGATGTGTGCGTTGGGCGATGCTTGCCATCGGCGGCAGGCGGACAACTCGGCCACCGCGCTGCCATCCACACAGGCACGGTACGCAAGGGAGTGTGGGGCGACAAGTAGACCTGGTCGAGCGCCGGCGCAGCGCCTCGGTTGGCATCGCGCGGAAGCATGACTTGCGCGACAGAGTCGCCGCGTCCCCTGGCGCGCGGCTACGGCACCCCGCCCGCCTCCAGCTTCCCGTCCACGAACACCCACCCCGGCAGCACGCGGTAGTCGAAGGGATGGCCTTCCAGGATGACGAAGTCCGCGTCCTTGCCCACCTCGATGCTGCCGATGCGGTCGTCCATGTCGAGCAGCTCGGCCGCGTTCAGCGTCGCCATGCGCAGTGCGTCCACTTCGGGCACGCCGTTGCGGAAGGCCCACGCTGAGTTGAGGATGGGCTCGCCTCCGAGTCGTCCGATGGGTGACGCGCGACGCGACGCCCCCGGACCGTAGAACGCCACCTTCACCCCCGCCCGGTTCAGGAT
>VYDD01000128.1:0-14142 GCA_009843625.1 Gammaproteobacteria bacterium
CTACGGCGTCATAGCGCACCTGGTGCCGCATGGCGGGGGCGCATGGGCGGGGAGGGCCAACACACACTCGGACAACCTCGGGGAGCGGATTTGGATCCGCCCGATCGAGTTGACACCGGTCGCTTGCGACTCCCCACCCCCCGTTCCCAGTTCTGTGATGCGTTCGGTGCCGCGCGCCGTACAGCTGGTCGGAGGCGCGACCATCGCGCTTGGCGAGCCGCTTCCCGAATCGTTGGAGACGATGCCGCGCAGGTCCGGTGCACTCACCGTAACCGGTCGAACCGAGGGCCTGTTCGGAACAACCGACTCGATTGCGGTCGGCATCGATCCGGACCGTGGTCGCGTTGGAAGGATCCAACTGATCTATCTCGACCCCGACATGTCATCGGTGGTCGAGGCGCGAATCAGCGAAGCCTACGGGCCTCCGGCCAGAAACGGAGAAGCCGAATCGGCGTCGCTCGAATGGAGGAATCGCGTCGCGCGCGTCTGGCTCGGTCGAGGCAGCACCCGATTCAGGGTCAACCTTCGAGATCACCGCTACTGGCGGTAGTCGCTGAAGTCGTAACAGGGTGAGACCGAGCCGAGGGCAGAGCGTCAGCGTGTCAACCTTGGTAGCCTCCCAAGCAACAGCGGATCGCCAGAGGGATGAATCCCGGCAGGAAATCGTATTAAGTCTTACAGGGCTCCACGATCTCTGTTTCCTGCCGTTGGACTGGATCCTGCTGGACCGTACCGCAAGAGCGGGAAAACCGCTATCCAATGGCGGGAACTCCGCACCTTGCGAACAGAACCACCTAGCATACCAGACGGACGGTTCTCGGCTCATCCTTGACCCAGTCGCCAACAACTACCCTTGCGCTCGTTTCAGCCACACGAACAGGAACCCGGTCTTTCGGCTGGAGTCGTCTGGATCCCCATATACCGGAAAGGTCCATTCACTGTGGCAGCCCCAAGCGAACTCCTGGACAAGAAGCGTCATGCCTAGCCCTAGAACAGCCTTCCACCAGCGCCGCGTACTCCGCTGGCCGAAAGGCGTCACGTACCTGCAAACTGTCTCGACAGCTAACCTGGAACGTTCCGATTCCATCGATACCCAACTCCCTACGAACAGCATTCTGCACGCATGCCGTGAACTCCTGCAGTTGAGGGCAATACTCGTCAGTATCCACTACGAAGCCCTGGCGGACATCACGCCAAACGTCCTCGTTCATGGCTCCAGCGCGATCAAGCGCCATGATGGCGTCGATGCCTTTCTGACCTAGCTGCGCTAGGAGCCGGAACGCTCGGTGCGCGTCTTCGCTGTTGTCCTGTTGGGAGAGTTGATGCGACAGGCGTGCCACCGTCTCGTCGTTGACCACGATGTCCTGAACCTCTGGACCGGGTGCGTTCTCACAGCCGATCAAAGCGAGTGCCAGAATCAGCCTTCTCATCAAGCGGCCTCCGTGATGGTCGCCGTCCGTGACACGGCGCGCGCAGCGGCTCCGGCTCGGGTTCAGGAACCTGGCTCGAACCTCACGCGCGCTACACGCTGTACATTGAGTGAGTCCCTCGTCGTACCGTAGAGCACAGACTCGGCGACCCAAGGGACACTTCCCACGCTGACGCGACGCGGCCAGCGATACCGTGCCACCAGCGCGGATTCCGCGTAGACGTCGGCTTCACGCACCTCGTCCCCTTCGGTGCTCGTCTTCTCGACCCACAAGCGTCCGGACCGATCAAAGAAGATGTCGGCAAGCGGCGGCTTGCGGTCGGGAACCCCGGATGGATGGTTTCGGAGGCCGAGCCGCCGCAGGTCGCGGGCAATGGTGGCCCGAGCGCGTTCACGCTCGGATGGGCCGAGCCGCGGGCCAGTTAGCTGTGGTCCCTCAACATGCGAAACAGTCCCGTCGGGGTGTTGGAGCGTGACCGAATACTCCGAGGTGACCGCTTCAGCCCACACGCCGCTGGGGCCGTGGGCGTGAATCCATTGCGGACCGAACGGCTGGCGGACGTAGAAGGTGACGAGAGACTCGCCGATCACGCGTTCAGCCGTGGTTGAGCCCGTCGCCTGCCTTTCTGGATCGGCCAAAGGTACTGTGTCCACGGCTCCGCCAGGAGCGTGATGGAAGCGTGCGACGACAGGCCCGTCGTCGGTCGTCACTGGTCCGATGTCGACAAGCCGGCCCTCGGTGTCGAAGGTGACCGGTGCAACCATACCCACACCGCCGTGCGCGATCCTCACCCCACGGTCGTATTCCGCGCCTGCGCCAGCCAGCCTGAACACACTGTACCGGGACGCCTCGCGCACCCACAGCGCCCCGTCCGGCCCGAACGCGAGACAACAGGGCTGCGTCAGCTCACCGGGTCCCTCCCCCTGACCACCGAAGCGGAACAGGAAGTCACCCTCGGAACCGAAGATGCGGACATCGTGCGACTGGAGGTCCGCGACGATCAGCCGTCCGCGCGCGTCTTCGACGATCGACTCAATCCTGGTAAGGAGATAGGGATCTTCACCTTCGATCTCCCCGATTTCGAGGTCGACCACCCCATGGAAAATCGGGACATCATTAGGTGAGCGCTCAATGCCTCCCTCGGAGCAGCCGACCGCGAAGCACAGCGCGAGCAGCAAGGAAACGGATATGCGGCCGGTGGGGCGGAATGGTTCTTTCATCGGTCCGAACTCCAAGTTGCTGGACACCTGCAGGCCTGCCTCAACCTTAAGAGCTTGCCTCACGGTAGCTCAAGTATAGGTCACCTGAGCGGAATCAAGATTGCAAACGGCGAACATGGGTGTGGTGGTGGATGTTGGCCGAACATCGCACCGGGAAGCGAAGGAGGTGCTCGCAGCCAAGGCCTGCGGGAAGAACGGAATGGATTCCTATCCCTTCATGGGTGACCATCCCTATGGGCAGGAACACGGCCGCCAGACTCGTCCCGCAATCCAAAACCGGCGGAATGCGCGGGAGCGCCGCCCCACCGCCTCGGCGCCGGTTCCCCTCGCCTCCGGGGCGGTCGGAGCCCGCCCCTTCGGCCGGGGCGTTGATCTCACAACTCAGCGGAGCGAGCCCGATCTCTCGCGTCCGCGATCTCTCGAGGCGTGAACGGACCTAACCACGAGGTCAAGCCTTCTTGATTGGACCGGGGCGGCGAAAGCCTTGGCGGAGGCGGTGAAGTCGGCCGCGCCCTTCTGAGCGTGACACCCCTTGCCGGCACATCGGCGTCATCACGCGCACCCCCGCAACCACCCGGCGTGGGAAACGCCGAACTCGGCAGCCCTCTACGGTTTTGCAGCAGGCCTTCCGCATCGGCGGATCGTCCCCTTCCTCTCACTTCTCCGCCAAACGGGTTGAGCTTCTCGCGCCGAGTATAGCGATATGCACGAGTAGCGCATGCCGAAAATCTTCCTGCGCGCTCCGGTCGGTGGTGCCCCCGTCGCTCCTCGGCCTGGGTCCCGGCCGGTGTCCGGGAGGATGCGCCTCGTTCCTGCGCTTCGGGGGAAGTAAATCGACAACCGGGGACTCGGTCGCCATCTGATTCCAACGCGCGAGCAGTGAAGGATTGACCCGTCTGACAGCCATCCGTGGGTTGCGGTTCCTCCGCAGAGGTCGGACTTGCGCCCGCATCAGGCCGAGAACGATCCGGAGTTCTTCCGGCCCCACGAGCAACGCTTCCGCGAGGTCTTGCTGGAAGGGATGCGTCACGACTCTCCGTGCCGCCGCGAGATCGTTATTCGCCCACGCCTCAGAGATGCCGTTGATTGTGTCGGTGAGGAGCACCTCGGCGTCCGTCCCAATCGCGGCTCTGATAATCTCGAAAACATCCCCGTGCGCGCTCTCGTAGCCCGCGAGTTCGACGAACGCCGGCACACACAGCTTCAGGGTCGCGAGCGGTTCCGGATCCGCCTTCAGTCCGAGTGCTAGCTGCAGCCACTTCATCATCGGCAGAGCGGAGGCAAGCGCGGCGGCGACCGTCAGCCCCGCGAGACGCGTCCCGCTGGCGCTCGCTCCCGATAGTGTTCGAGGAGCGGCTCGAACGCCTGCTCGCCGAGCGCCTGAAGACTGGTTTCGCGCTCGACCCACAACACCTTCAGCCGTTTGTCCTCGCGACCGAGGTAGACCGAGACGCTCTTCTCGCCCCGGTGGCTGGGCGGAAACGCCTGCCCCTGCGGCACCGGGTCCGCACCGGCTTCCCCAACATCGGCCTGATCGGCCTTCGATGCCATCATCTTTGTCCTTCTCGCGTCTGCTCGTCTTGCGCGCCGACGCCGAGCAGGGTCGACTCCCTTGCCATGGGCAATCTGCGACACTTTGAGCATGTTCGACGGTCAACATCGCCGCAAGGGAGGGTGCGCGCGCCTTGCGCGGCCCAAAGACCGGAGTGACGGACCATGATCCGCTCGGCCAGGCAATCCATCCGGCCACAGGGCTACAGCACCGTCTCGGCATCGCCCCGGGTGAGTGACCGTCAGCCGGCCCCTCGGGGCGTCTGCGCCGTCACGGCGCGAAAGGCCGTAATGGGAGTGACACCGATCCGGAGCCCCCGCACGCGCGCCGCGCAACTGACTCGTTTCGGACTCCATCGCATGAAACGCCGCGCGCCGCTCCTTCCGCCTCGTCATCCACGCGTGGATGCCGCTTGTCGTCTGGCAAGGTCGTGTAGCGGGCACAAGCTGGCTTTTGCAAGCCTTGTAGCGGTGGGTGGCACGGCAGTCGAATCCGTCAGGGTCCGAGCAGCTGCCCCCGCTCCGGATCCGGGGAAGTCGGCACGAATGCCGACGACCGCCGGAGGTACCCCGCAGGTCAGACCGCGACTCCCGGACCGAGTCCCCGACAACCTCGGGGAGCGGGCAAGGCCGACGGCCCGGTTGTTCATGGCTTGGCTATCACCCCGTGGTAGCATGCAGCCTTGAATGTCCGTTGCCATTAGATTGCTGGACCACTTCGGCGGGGCACGGGCATGGCGGTGACGTGCGTAAGGACGGCTCCGGCCTCGATCCGCCTCTCCGACATTCCCTCAGCCAAAACCAAGAGAAGGAGCAGCGCTTTGAGCAAGGTCATACTCATCACGGGAGCCTCCTCCGGCATGGGCCGGGAGGCCGCGATCCTGCTGGCCCGCGCGGGCCACACCGTCTACGCCGGCGCGCGCCGGACGGACCGCATGAAGGACCTGTCCGAACACGGCATCACCCCGGTCGAGATGGACGTCTCGAAGGGCGGGGACAACGAGCGGGCCGTGCGGCGGATCATCGACGCCGACGGGCGCATCGACGTTCTGATCAACAACGCGGGCTTCGGCCTCTACGGAACGGTCGAGGACATCCCGCTCGAAGACGCCAGATACCAGTTCGAGGTGAACCTGTTCGGCCTCGCCCACCTCACCCAACTCGTCCTGCCGCACATGAGGGCGCAGGGCGCGGGCCGGATCGTCAATACCTCCTCGATGGGCGGCCGGATCTTCACGCCGTTCGGGGCTTGGTACCACGCGACCAAGCACGCGCTCGAAGGCTGGTCGGACTGCCTCCGCATAGAGACCGCACCGTTCAACATCCAGGTCGTGCTGATTCAGCCTGGTCTCATCCAGACCGAGTTCGGCGATGTGGTGGGAGGGAGCCTTCAGAAGTACTACGCCGACAGCGCCTACAAGGCCGGTCTGGACCGGCTCTTCGCCGTGGCGTCGGACCCCAAGGCCGCGAGCCGCGGAACCGACGCCAAGGTGCTTGCCCGCGTATTCGTCGAGGCGGCGACCGCCGCCCGGCCCCGTCGCCGGTACGCGAAGGGCGCGACGGCGCGCCCCCTGATGTTCATCCGCAAGTGGTTCGGCGACGGTATCTACGAATCCGTATTGCGCCGCACCTTCGGCTGACCAGTATCAGCCAGTCCATAGAGCCGAAGGAACGGCGCGACCCGGGACGGCGCTGCCGCCTGTTCCCCTGCGGGACAGCCCCTCCTCAGTTCCCGGGGCGGTAGGTCACCGAGAGCTTGAGGCGCCTGCCCTTGGGGCTGTGGGTGAAGGCGTCGTAGGACTGTTCCCAGTTGACCAGTGGCGGATCGGCGTCGAGAAGGTTGATCACCGACAGCGCCACATCGGTCGTGCTCGACGTGCGCCGCAGCAGACTGAGGTCCCAGCCCACGAACCGGTCGATGTGCTCGAACTCGGTGTCGGGGAACACTTCGTTCGTGTACCCGGAGACGGTGTTGAGGTAGTTGACCACGCTGTAGTCGCCCCAATGGTATCCGGCCGAGAACCGGAGTTTCCACTGCGGCAGCGGGGGAGCGATCGGATTGCCCCAGTTGAGTTGGCCCGCTGCGTCCTGCGCGGCGAAGACCTCGGCCCCGTTAAGTTCGAGCGCCTTGACGAAGAACTCCCGGGTGTAGGTGCCGTCGGCCCCCAGCGAGAGGATGCCCCCGCCGACGGGCAGACGCGTGCTCGCGTGCAGGTCGATTCCCGACATCCGGATGCCCGGCCAGTTCACGTTCGTCACCCTGATCCTTTCCACGGCCGACACGTGGCAGGTTCCCGTCCCCGGTCCGTCGGGGCAGGTCACGAACTCCTGCACGGCGGCCCGCGAGGCCCCGCCCGCCGCGTACAGCCGGGTCACGCCCCCGAAGGGCACCTGGTCGATCACGTCGCGGAAGTCGTAGCTCCAGTAGTCGGCCGTGGCGCGAAACCGTGGAAGCTGCAAGGTCAGCCCCACGTTGTAGGTCAACGCGCGTTCGGGCACGAGCCGGCTGTTGCCGAACGCGTCCACCGCCTTGTAGATGCCCGCCTCGGACACGTATTCGAGCCCGGTGCTGCGGTCTTCGTTCAGATCGTCAACCGAGGGCGTGCGGAAGGTCGTCTGGAGCGAGGCGCGCAGCGCCAGCGGGTCCGCCAACGCCACGCGGACGGCCAGCTTGGGATCGAAACTGCTCACCGAGCCATGGAACTCGTAGTTGGCGGCGGCCTGCCCCTCCACCCTGTCGCCGAGTGCGAAGCGGCTCTCGGCGAAGAACCTGTTCACCATCTGGGCGTCCTGATACTCGTAGTGCCCGGTGGTGAAGGTGAACGCCCCGGCCTTCTCGAGGCAGCTGCGGTCGCCGGGCACGGGGCACGGGTTGATCGACAGGTCGCCCGGCTGGTTTGGGGTCGCGGAAACGCCGAACCTGCGGAACTGATACCCGATGGCGTAGTCGAGCCCCTCGGTCACGGCCCCCTTGAGCATCGCGTCGGCGACGAACAGGTCCGCCGAACTGTCCAGATTCACTTCCTCGTTGATCCAGTCGATCAGTTCCGCGCTGTTCTCCAGTCCGGGCATGTAGTCCGGGTTCGGCTGGTCCCGGTAGAGCGCACCCGGTTGCGCCGACAGCCGGTGCGCGTTGCTGAACGGGTTGTAGTACCGGCAGTTGCCCTGGCCCGCCACCGCGCCGTTGAGGGGACCGAGCGCCATCCCGGACGGACTCGACGGGTCGACGGCGACCGTCACTCCGCAGTCCGGGCCTCCGAGCCGCGGAACGCCAGAAACTTCCGGTAGGCGTATTCGGCCGGAAGGTTCGCGTTGCCGGAAGCCCGGGAATAGCTGGCGGACAACTCGATGGCCCCCCCGCCCAGCGACTCGATGCCGCGCTCCAGCGAGGCGGCGATCCGCTGGGTGCGGGACGCGCGCTCCAGCGTCCGCCCGGGTCCCGAGTTGCCGACGAGCCGCCCGTAGAAGTACCAGTCGTCCTCCAGACAGGCCTGTTGGCTCGCGAAACCGGCGCTCTGTCCATGGGCCCCGCAGAACGCCTGCCTGCCCGGATTCCCGGGTTCGATCACCTGGGCTCCGTTGTACGGAGAGATCGGCGGATAGGACGGGGTCGTGAACCACTCGGGAGTCGTGGCCTCGGCCCAAAGCGCCTCGACGTGGTAGCTCGAACGGTCCCCCATGTCGCCGTTGACCTCGGCAAAGCCCCGGAACTGGCGGGACGCCTGGAGGAGATTGTCCCACGGCTGGTAGCGGAAGCGGCACGTCTCGCCCTCCCGGTGCCCCCCGAAGTCCGTGCAGCGGGGATCCACGAAGACGCCGCCCCAGCCTCCGAACTGCGCGTCCGAAAGGGCCGCGGTGAACTCTTCGATCGTCTCGTCGCCCGTCAACCTCGGGAAGAGGAACGCGCCGGGGTTGCCCGTATAGGACCAAGCTCCGCCGCCGGACGTGAAGGGACGCAGCGCCCAATCGCGATCCTCGGGATGCAACTCCTGCCCGACCAGCGCCTCGGCGGAAACGACGGCGTGCGCGCCGTCTCCGAGCCGCTTGCCCCAAATCGCTCCCGCGTGCGTCTCCCCGGACCCGGCGAAGTACTCGTGCGAGCCCGACACCTCCAGCCCCTCGAAATCGCTGCGGGTCAGAAAGTTGGCCACGCCCGCCACGGCGTCCGAGCCGTAGACCGCCGACGCACCCTCCTTCACCACCTCGATCCGGTCCAGCGCGATCGACGGAAAGGCGTTCACATCCACGAACCTCCCGCCGGACAGCCGCGCGGGCAGGTACACTTGGCGCCGCCCATTGAGCAGCACGAGGGTGCGGGACGGCCCGATCCCCCTGAGGTTGACGCTGGCGACCGTCTCCGACACCGCCGCGGGGGGCCGGGTGTTGTACCAACCCTGGCGGTCTCCGAGGACCCCGGCGCTCGATCCGAGGTTGCGGAAGAAGTCCACGGCCTGCGGAGACCCCTGCTCCGCAAGCGTCCTCCGGCTCGAAACGGCCACCGCGTAGGGCAGTTGCACGAGCGACTCCGAGAACGCGGTGCCCGTCACCACCAGTTCTGCGAGACCCAGGACGGTCGGTGTGAGCCTGAGTTCGACGTTCGCAGCCGCATCCGCGTTCACGGTGACGCTCATCGACAGGACCGCATAGCCCAGCCTCTCGGCACGGAGTTCGTGCGTGCCGACGGGAACGCCCGGCAGGGCGAACCGCCCGTTTCCGCTGGAGAGCACTCCGATTCCGAGCGCGGGCACGCTGATCTGCGCACTGGCTAGCGGCTCGCCGGTCTCCGCGTCTTCCACGGTGCCCGTAATGGTGCCCGTCTGCTGAGCCGACACCGGGGCCACCCAGGAGACTCCGGCGGCCATGATGGCCAACGCGAACGTGACCACTCTGAAGCCCCGGCGTGAACGACCGGCCTCACAAGCGGCTTGGATCGCACGATCCACGTTCAGCTTGGCTTCTTCAGTCTCCATGTTCCGTCTCCTTGGCCCGGGGTCGTACAAGGTCCTCATCCACATTTTACCACGGGCTTTCCGAGGCCGGAAGGTGTTGCCAGGGCTTCCCGGAGGGAACCGTGCCATTCAGCTTGGTCCGCTGTTGAACGAGGCTGGGCCAAGTCGATATCTTTGGAGACACTGGTCAGGAACCAAGTCCCGTGGCTCCCGACCGGCAAGGTGCTCCGGCCCATGAACTACACAAGCACTGCGATTCCGGTCGGCACCGTCACCCTGGTGGCGTCCGGCGTCTCCCACCAGCCAACCGAGGTGTTCGGCGCTCCGGTCGGTGAGGACGAACAGCATTACTGCGCGCGGATCGGATTCGGCGGCGGCAAGGCCCTGGATGGGGGTTGGCCCAGACCGGGTCAATCCGCGAACTCACGGTCGTGATGACGAGGAGGAAGGCTATGCGGAAGAATCAAGACGACGCACGGGTTGCTCTGGCCGCATTTGCGTTCGCCTTGATGGCCCTCGGCTGCGATGACGGCGGGCTTCTGGGGCTGCCGGACGATACGTACAATGCGGAGGGCGTGGCGGCACTGGACCCAGAGTCCCCGGAACGTTGGCAGGCGGAGTACAACCGATTGCTCGCCGAAGACGCCGATGTGCTGCAACTCCACCGCTCCTGGTTCGATGAGAACAAGGAGGCTTGGTGGAACGGAGAGCCCTCGGAGTTCTTCCGAACGTGGGAACCCCCCGCACAGCGTTCGCGTTGCGGGAACGGGCAGGCTTCCGAGGACGCCATCGCCGCCATCGTCGCGGCAATAAGGGCGCGTACGGAGGGGAACATACCCCCGCTCGCTCAACTTACCGAGGCGATCGATGAGTATTTTGGCGTCTTCGGACGAGGTTGAGATACGCAAGAGGCTGCTTCGCTGGCGCGGATTGCGCTCCGGACGACGCGTCCAACGCTCATGGACGCCCCTGGGGTCAGGGATGGGACACGGCCTCCGGCGAGTCGTCCTCAAGCGCTCGCCGTTGCTCGCAGGGGACTCTCGCTCCTTGCTCCAACGCCATGAGCTTCCCGTTCCAGGTCGTCGAACTCGTGCTCCACGAGTGTGCGACACGGAAGGTCTATCGGATCCAACGGGACCGCCGGGGGCGGATAGAGAGCGTCCCAGCCGCGCACATTGAACGCTCCCCCGCCGATCCTGACTTCCACGATCCGGGGTTCTGGCCCGAACGTGAACTCGCTACGCTCTACCGCTGCCCGGACGTGATCCACGATGTCCCGGCGCGTGATTCCCGCCGGTCCGTCCTGATGCTGGGGCTTCATCGTCCGATGCTCCTGTAGGTGGCTCCGTTGCGGATCAGCTCGACCGATTCCGAGGGGGATTATATACGATACTTGCCAAACCCGGATGAAACATGCCGGTCTTCGGGTCCGGAAGATCCTGACCCGGTCCCGGCGCCATTCGCCAGCGCCGTATGGGTGCCGACTTCGTTTCGTGCGTGCCATCGTTCGATGGACTGCACGATCTGCGCGGACGAAGTATCGTGGAGAGAAGCCTTCTCCGCCCGCCGGTCGCCGCCCATGCGGGCCGCATCGCCGTTGGCGGGCGCTTGGTCGTGGATCCCGTCATCCCGGTGCCGTACCGGACGTTCCCGAACGGGAACACGATGAACCCCAACGCACGGCCAGCGGACTCATCGCTGCGAGCGCTCGGGAGCCGGACCTGCCGCAACAACCGCCAAAGGTGTAGTTTCTGGTTTCAGGTCCCTGCGCTCGCTGGCTCGGGATCAGGACGGTCCCGTCGGGGATGGCCACACCAAGCTTGACTGGAGGGAGGGGTGTTCGGCAGACGTTGTCCGTATCTCGCCCTCCGTTAGCCCAACCGGTTCATCGCGAGTTTTGACTGGCACCCTACACTCCGGGAAGAGGCGAATCGCACGTCGGTCCGAGTCAGGACGGAGGCCGTGGACATCGTCGCGCGCATCGCGGTCGGAACATCGGTGGTCATCCAGAACACCGGGTCTGCGTTGGTATTCCTCTTCGAGGGACCGATGGAGGAGTTGAACAGCCGCGCGCCGACCGCCGAACTGGTGGGGTATCCGGTCTTTCAGGTCAGGTCCCGGATCGTGAAGACCGATCCAATCTGGGCTTGGTGCGAAGAAGGGTCGTCGTTGCTCGCCGTGTCCTGGTGAGCGGATGAGCGGGATGCGCGAAGTCGAACGCCAGCCTCCAAGATGTTGAAGAAACGCCCCTCCCCGCCTGCCTCGCCGCCGAGCGACAGGAGTTCGATCATCGGCCCGGGGATGTCCGTGATCGGCGACTGCAAGACCACGGGCGCGATTCATGTCGAAGGCCGAGTCGAAGGAGATATGGAAGCCGGAGCGGCGCTTGTCGTCGGCAAGAACGGCGTGGTTCGAGGCAATGTCTCCGCCGAGGACGCCGTGGTCTCGGGGCGTGTCGAGGGGAATCTGACGGTCTCTTCGCGGCTGAAGATGCGAGCCACCGGTCGCGTGGAGGGTGATGTCGACGCTCAACGGATCGTGATGGAGGATGGCGCGGTGATCGACGGGACCCTGAAGATGGGAAGCTGATCGGGCCTCGAAGTCCGTCCTGCCCCGATGGGACGCCGGTGTCGGTCCAAGGGTGTGCATCGGTGGTTGAGGTGCATGTGCATGGATTTCGCCCTTCCGCCGGACACCCGCCGGTTCCGCATGTCGCGGGCCACCTTGCAGTTGCGCCACGGCAGCGGGATCGCCGGTGCCGATCCGGGCCATGAGGCCGTGTCGGGCAGCGACCCTGTGCCACGCCGCGGACGGCCTGAACTGGAAGCGGCTGGACCACTGGTCGACGGACGCGGCGCTGAGCGGTTGGTACGGAGTCAACACCGATTGGGAGGGGCAGGTGATGGCGCTGAATCTAGGCGGCAAGGACCTGAGCGGGCCGATCCCGCGCCGGAGATCCGCAACCTCACGGCGCTCTATAATCTGCACCTCCAGCGCAACGCCCTGAGCGGTCCAATCCGCCTTGAGATGGCGAACCTCGCGGCCCTGAAATGGCTGGAGCCTTTCCGAGAACCCCGGCCTTTGTACGCCCGATGATTCCAACTCTTGGCTTGGCTCGCCGCGCTGAACGTGTATCCGCCTCCACGCTGCGCGGGCGGCGGGTGAAGCTCGTGTAGGCCTAGCACCTGCGAGATACGCCGCCCGCCTGGACGTTTGGCGTGGGGGTCCAACATCAACGAACCGGACGATGCTGGACGGATCGCGTTCAAAAGCAAGTCCAAGGGTTCGCGCGCACCTGCGCCTTCCTCACCCTGTTCCTCCGCTACAACAAGCGAGGTTGGGCGAGTTGTTCCGCGGGAGCCTGGGGCAAGGGACGCGAGAAGGGCGTTGGACCTCTTCGGTGTGCGGACCTGTCGGGCTGAGTCGATTTCGCTGGCCCGTGTCTGCAGCGGCACCTGCACACGGGCGCAATCGACGAGCTTCCTGGATCGTCACCACGAGAAGCCGACCGTGTCGTCCGCGTTCTCGCAGGAGTCCTCCACCGATGACTTGGGCACCCTCCGGTGCCTTGGGTCACGACCGCATACGTCCGCGCAAACGTGGGGTGCCGATGCGAACTCCGGCGCTTTCGACGTGCGCACCGACAGGACGATTGAAGCCCTTGCAGGCGAATGTCTTGCGCCCTGCGTCCCAAGCGATCGGGGCCGCAAGGAACGAGAGGGCTGGTCTGGGACCGACCTAAAAGGTCGCTGCCAGGATCCTTAGCGGGAAGGCACCCTGCAATGGCTCGGCGTCGACAACGTCGCCGGCCATCCCAGGCATTCGCAAGACGCCAAGTCCGCGGCGGTGGACGGCGAACCCCGGAACGGGCGTCTCGGTGACCGCGATCACCCCCGTCTTGTGCGAAGTTAAGACCGGGCGTGTTCTCAGATCTGCCGTCCGTCGTCAAGAACTTGACCACGGCCACGATGCCGGGCGCAGCCATCCTCGGGAGATGCTGCATGGCCGTGGCCTCGACCTCGCCCGCCTCCACGCTCCGTACATCCTCACCGCCGCAGCCGAGGGCGGCGTGGTCCGTCCCAGGCCAGCGTTGCCGCGTGGGACATGCAATGACGCGACAGCCGTCAGCCGAGCGGGAACACGAAGCCCGCCTGGACCGCCACGAACCTCGTCCGTTCGTCGCCCGACTGCTCCTTCAGGCCCCGGTAGTAGATCCCCTCCATGCCAACACTCGCACCGGAACTGCCGGGCAACGCCATCTCCACCCCTGCGCCCATGGCGACTCCTGCGTCATCCACCCCGCAGGCCGCCGCCAGATCGCCTGTGATTCCGCACGACAACTGCTTCCCGACCCACGGGCCAAGGAGGACGACCAAGGACTGCGGACCAGATGTCCGGGCGCGCAGCAGCGCCGAGAACTGAAGGTTAGCTCGTCGAAAGGGTCCGGCCGCGGTCGGGCCCTCCGTCGGCGTCTCTTCCAGACCCCGCACCCCCCTTCTGGGCGTAGGCGGCACCGATCCGAAGACCGAGAGCGCCGTTGGAGTCGGGGACCGGGAGGTCGAGGTCGGCTCCGAGGATGAGCCCCCGAACCGCGTCGGTTGCGCCACCCGGACAATCCATCTCTGGCGGACACGGATCGTAGTCGATGTGGCCGGGAACGGCCAAGCTCGCGTTGCCCACCCCGAGTCGGACGCCGAAATCTTTCTGGGCGACCGCGGCCAGCGCAGTCGGGAACAGGATCAGCACAAGCACGATTCGGCCCATTCGGTTCTCCTCCTGGTGGGTGGCGATGCCTCCGGATCTGGCCTTGTCAACAGCGCGTCCAGTTCCGGATCGAAGCCATACGGAACCGTGGCGACGGAGGTTCCGCCAGCGCTGGCCGGTCCGTGCCTCGACCTGCAACGGATCAATCGGACAACCGAGCTCGAGCAACCGTCATGAGCCTTCGCTGCCGTCTCCGAATCGCTAGCATGTCCCCGACCCTAGCCCCAT
>VYDD01000128.1:14152-15373 GCA_009843625.1 Gammaproteobacteria bacterium
CGGGACTCGGTCCGCCAGACCATGGTTTGCTGATTCGCACGGGGAGGCGGGGATGTCAGAAGACCGGAACCGAGTCCAGCGGATCGGCACGACCCGGTTCAGGGATGTGCATCCCGTATTCGGCTTTCTGTTCGGTGCCTGGGTGCTCCTTTGGATCGCTTCCGAGTTGTTCGCCCATCCGATGGACGACTGGTTCGAACGGGTGGCCGGTGGCTGGCTGGAGCGCTCGTTCGGTTTTCCCCGTTCCTCCGGCGATGGCTGGATCAGGCTGGCGCTGATGCTCTGGCTCCTGGTTTTGGCGCTGGTCGGCTTGCGGTGGGGTTTGAAGGCGGACGGGAGCGGGCGCGGCGCGTTCTCGACGATGCTCCGCACAGTCTTGGCCAAGATGGGGCCGTGGGCGACGGTCAGCCTCGGCGGCGCGATCGGTCCGGCGCTCGGCCGCCGCATCGCGTCGCTGCCGTTCCTGCTGGCGGGTTACGACTCCGACTTCTTCACGTTCGGCCCGTGGTGCCTGCTGTCTGGGGGCGTCGTGGTCTGGCTGGTCCCTCACTTTCGAATTCGACCACCACCCGAACGTTGATGCGCCAACCAAGACGCGCTCGCTGCCCTTCCCGCAGGGATTGATAGACGGGGCCGCGGCGGAGGGTGTCCGGGAATGCACATCCCAACCATCCGCGATGCGCGCACTGGGCATCGAGGGCGTGACGCGCAGACGCTTCAAGACGGGCACGACGAAGCGGGAGGCCGGCGCCAAGGCCGCACCGGACCTGGTGAACCGGGACTTCTCGGCCGAAGGCCCCGACGAGCTCTGGGTCGCCGACATCGCGCGGGGCGCGCCGGGGCTGGCTGGCTGTACCTCGCCGTGGTGCTCAATGCGTGGAGCCGGCGGATCGTTGGCTGGGCGATGGCGTCCCGGATGTCGGCCGAGCTGGTGGGCGACGCCCTGAAGATGGCGATCTCGACCCGAGGCTCACCGGCATCGAGGTGGACGTCACCTTCGGTGAAGCGTGCTCGATCGCACGGGGAGCCCGAGATAAGGCGTTGGCGAAGACCAACCTCGTGGGCAGGGATAGCGGTCAACAGTCCGGCCAAATGTTGGCTATTTGACCCGGTTTTCTGGCTATTTGAGCACAACAGATTTGATCACGGCCTCACGGCAAGAACGGCAGATCGTGCCGTCCACGTTGAACTTAGACGATTACTTGCCGGGATCCCACCCCA
>VYDD01000336.1 GCA_009843625.1 Gammaproteobacteria bacterium
GGGTGGCGGTGATGCCGCTGGCGGCCGTCCCTTCGATCGTCACCGTCCCGGAGATCGTTCCCACGGGAGTCGGCGGCGGGGGCGGCTCCACAGGCGGCGGAGTGCCCTCGTCGCAGGCGGTGAAGGTCAGGGCCATCAGCGTTGCTGTGGCAAGGAGCTTGAGTCGGTTCATGGAACCTCCTGAGTGGTGGGAATGGAGTACCGGCCTGAAGTGGCTGGACAGAGTCGCGTGCCCTCGGATAGGCAAAGGTGGTGCCAGTTTGGGAACTTTCATATTTGACAACCAGTTACGGACTATCACTCCGCTCCTGGGCACATGGTCGGTCGCGAAATCCTCGAATTATCGAAGACGACCACTGTTTTCTGATACGAAAAAAGCGCCGTAATATATACGAATAAAACGATGATTATCTCGGACGGCCATGTCCACAGTGCTTCGGACCAGGAGGCGCGCAACCTTCAATTCAGCAGGTACGATACCCTGTATGAATATAGGGGCGATACCCTTTTTCCTGAAAGGCGCGACGGAACGGTGTTCCTGCCATATTGCGATAGTCGAACGCAAACGGGCAAGGAGAGCCGCCTCGTGAAAGTTCCTGAGAGTTCCGGGAGGCCGAGCCGGGATCCGATGCACGGTCTCGGCTCGAGGCTGCTCTCCGATCCGTCCTTCAGACCGTCCGTGAGGGAGGCGATCAGGCGGGTTTGCGGCCTGCACGACGACGACGACGCCACGAGCTTCGTGCCGGCGAGTTCAGTTCGCCGGCTGGCAGGCCAGGTCAACCTGGCGGCGTCGACACTGCGCCAGTACTGGAGAGAGGACCCGCCGCTCCGGTGCCGCCTGAAGGAGTTCATGAACTGGGCTGTCCTGCTCTGGGCCGTTCGCGCTCGCGCCGGGGCCGACTGGGACGCGATCGCCGACCAGGTGGGGCTGCGCCGCCGCACGCTGGAAATCAACGTCGCGCGGATGGCCGGATGCACGCTCGCGGCGGCGGCCAGGGATCCGGAACGGGTCGTCGAGCGATTCGATGAGTGGGTCGATTCCGTGTGGGAGCCCCGCTCCGTCAACGGATCGGGGCCGCACGATCCGGTTTCCGCGCCGGCACCCGACGCACGGGCGACGTGACCGTGGACGCATCGGCTGCCCGGCGCTACGTCGGCTGGCGCTGCAGGCTCTACCCGAGCCCCGCCCAGGATGCCGCTCTGCTCAGTTGCAGGAACGGTCTGCGCGAGCTCGCGAACGCCCTGCTCGCAGCCTCCCAGCTCAGGTACGGGGAGACCGGACGGCGCCTGCCGTTGAGCGAGATGCGCGCTTTCGCGCGCGAGTGGCAGCGGAAACCGGAACACCGGGGACCCCCCGCCAGCGCGATCTACCGCGTCGCCAGCGATCTCGACCAGGCCTTTCGCAACTGGTTCAGCAAACCCGGCAGACGCGGGCAGGGCGGCTTCCCCCAGATCAAGAGGTTTGGCCAGGAGCCCGGCATCTACCTGAGCAACCAGGGCCTTCGTTTCGAGCACAACCGGGTGCGGTTGCCCAAGTTCGGCTGGGTGCGCTGGAAGGGCGGGAAACTGCCCGGGAAGAGGCTCTCCGGGTCACGCGGACGCAAGACGCGTGGTCTGCTCTCCGGGCGGGCGTGGCTGGATGCGGGGAACCGCTGGATGCTCTCGTGCCTGTTCGAGTGCGCGCCGCTCACTCGGGTGGAACCGAGGACGGACAAGGCGGCGGTGCGCCAGAAGGGCAACGAGATCACGGTGTCGGCCGACGGCGGCTCCGTCCATGTGGTCCGCGAGAGCAGGACGCTCAGGAACGCGCGACGCCGCCTGGCGAGGCTCGAGCGGCGACTGGAGCGATGCGAGTTCGGGTCCGAAGGCCGCAAGCGCGCCCTTGCTCTCGTGCGCAACCAGGCGCGCAAGGTGAGGAATCGCCGGGGCGATCTGCAGCACAAGACCACCACCGGGGTCGTGCTCGACGCCCGCGAGATTGAAGTGGAGGGCGCGAGCAGCGAACTGCTGCGCCAGCTCGAATACAAGGCGGAGTGGCATGGCCGCCGACTGAAGGTACGGCGAGGCCCGCCGAAACCGGGGATCGGCAAACCCCAACGCGCGCGGAGACCGGGAAGCCGGTCAATGAAACGCGAATCGCGGACGCGAAGGCCGAAAGCTCTGTAGTCGTCTGCGAAGGCCGGAACGAATCAGCGGGGTGCGAGGGACATGCAAGGCCGGAACACGATCGCCACGACGCCTGCCCGGGTCCGGGGTCAGGGGCTGAAGTCCGGAAAGCCCTCCAGCGACAACACCCGCCGCACTAGATCCGCCTGACCCGAGATGCCCTGTTTGCGGAAGATGTTCTGTATGTGACAGCGCACGGTGCCTTCGCTGCGTCCCGTGCGCGCGGCGATGTCACGCGTGTGTTGCCCGGCGGCCACCATGACCGCCAGCCTGCTCTCGGCCGGGGTCAGGTCGAGAGCCGCCTGCACGAGGCGGGCGTCGATGCTGGGCCGGCGCTCGGGGTCGGCGACCAGGACAAGCGCGGCGACCTGCCTGGCGCGAAAGTCCCGCTGGCGCGCCGCCACCGGGGTAACGTGCACGACCACGTTGGTGCGGGATGACGAACGCCTGATGGTCATTGACCCGGACGATCCCGGGCCGCCAAGCCGCGGCAGCGCCTGAGCCAGCAATTGCTGCAACTCGCCGTTGTCGCGAGGCGTAGTGGCGCTCAGGAACCCTTCCCGGTCCGACAGCTCTCTTGTCTCTCGCAGCAAGCGGCAGGCCCGGTCGTTCGCCGCAATGATTCGCGCGTTCCGGTCGAGCTGGATGACGCTGCAGCGGCTCTCGTCGAGCAACGCGAAGAGCGAGCGTCCCAGCGCTCCGGCATCGGTCAGCGTCTTGCGAACTCGCACGAACTGCCGCACGTGCGGGAGCAGGCGCCGGACCACGGCCAGCTGAGCCGAACTCCAGCCTCCCGGTTCCCGGGAGTCCGCGAGACTCAGGACGATGTTCGATCCGCCCGGCCCATCCAACCGCACGTTGAGGCCGTTCTGCATCCCGGTCCTGCGCCTCGCCTCGGTGTACGCCGGCGACCTCTTCTTCTCCCGGTCCGTGTACAGTTCGGCGGTGGGCACCAGCACTCCGTCCGCCAGACGGCCGACGCGGGGAATGCTCTCGTCGCGTTCCCAATACTCCCTGAAGTACTCCCTCTCGAGGTCCTCGCGGCGTTCGCCATCGTGGCACAGCTGCATGAACAGGAAGTGTGCATCAGCCTGGGCGCGGCCGTCGGCAAACGCCAGGGCGCCACCCCTCGTCCCGCTGATCTCGTTGATCAGCAACGCCGCCTCCGACCAGCGCGCCTTGCCGAGCGCCGCCTCCTGCAGCGACACCACGACGCGCTCGAACAGATCCGGTGGGTTCATGGTACCTGCCTCGCCGCGTCACCCGAACACGCGCCTCCGGTAGCCAAATGGAGCCATAGCCTGGACACAGCACCCCCAATGCTTACCGCAAAGCCCGTCATTCAAGGTAGCCGATGACATGTGATTTGTCAGTCATATTTTGAGGTCATTTAGTGATATTTAAGTGATAATACGAAATGCGGACACGACCGGACTCGTTCTTATATGAGGATTGGATGATATCTTGAGCTGCGTTTGCGGTGTCTTGGTGATGCGACGGTTGTATCCGGGGACAGGACGACGTACGAGTTCCCGGGGGGTGGGCCGGTGACAGGGCACCCGGACGCGCTTGGAATCGAGGAGCGCGTCTCGCAACTCTGCAACGCGATCCTGCGCATCAATTCGAGCCTGGACCTTGAGACGGTCCTGCAGGAAGTCGTCGACAGCGCCCGCGCCCTGACCGGTGCCCGCCATGGCTTGGTCGCCACCGTCGACGACGCGGGCGCACCCGGATCCTGGGTCGTCTCCGGCCTGACCCGGGAGGAGCTGCGGCAGCTCGAGGAGTGGGCAGATGCGCTTAGGGTCTTCGAGCACTTCCGCGATCTTCCGGGTGCGGTGCGGATCGCGGATCTGCCGACCTGGCTCCGTTCGTCCGGCTTCCTGCCCGTCGCCATTCCGTCCAGGACGCTGCAGGCCACGCCGATCCGTCATCGGGGCGTCTACGCCGGCAGTGTCTTTCTCGTCGGAAAGGACGGGGACCGCGAGTTCACCCGCGAGGACGAGGAGGTTCTCGTGCTGCTGGCGTCGCAGGCAGCGACGGCGATCGCCAATGCCCGCACCTTTCGCGAGGAGCAGCGTGCGCGCGCGAAGTTCCTGGGGATTGTGACGCACGAGTTGCGCGTGCCGCTGGCCGCCATCAAGGGCTCGTCAACCACGGTGCTCGCGGCCTCCAGGCGCTTCTCTTCCACCGAAATGCTGCAGTTCTTCCGGATCATCGACGAGCAGGCCGACAACATGAGCGTCCTCATGGGCGACCTGCTCGATGCGGGGCGGATCGCGACGGGCACCCTGTCGATCTCTTCCGAAGCGTCGGACGTCGCGGCGCTGATCGACCGGGCCAGGAACACGTTCCTGAGCGCCGGCGGCCAGCATGGCGTGCGCGTCGACATTCCTCCGGACCTGCCGAGCGTGCGGGTGGACCGGCAGCGCATCGTGCAGGTCCTGGGCAACCTCCTCTCCAATGCGGCGAAACACTCTCAGGCATCGTCCCCGATAGAAGTGAGAGCCCGGCGGGACGGCGTGCACGTCGCGATCTCGGTCTCGGACAATGGCAAGGGCATCCCGCCCGAACGGCTCGCGCGAGTGTTCTCCCGGCGGGCCGGTGCGGGCGACGGGAGGCGGGGTGTGGCAACGGGCCTGGGGCTCGCCATCTGCAAGGGACTGGTGGAGGCGCACGGAGGGCGCATCTGGGCGGAGAGCGGCGGCGAGGATCGGGGCGCCCGCTTCACGTTCACCGTCCCCATCGCCGAAGCGGCCGGCGGCGACGTGACGGCGCCCGAATCCTACGCGCGGCAACGCTCCCACCGAGGTGGGGAGCCGACGCGCATCCTGGTGGTGGACGACGACCCGCAGGCCCTGCTCTTCGTCCGCGATGCGCTCACCACCGCAGGGTACGCGGTGCTCGAGACGGGCGAGCCGCGGGAAGTGTCGAGCATCATTCGCGCGGAGCGGCCCCGCCTGGTCCTGCTCGATCTGATGTTGCCCGGGACCGACGGCATCAAGCTCATGGAACAGGTTCCGGACCTGGCCGACCTGCCGGTAATCTTCATCTCCGCCTACGGGCGGGACGAGACGATCGCGAAGGCTCTCGAAGCCGGGGCCGCCGACTACATCGTCAAGCCGTTCTCGGCGACGGAATTGACGGCGAGGATCCGGGCGGCGTTGCGCAGGCGCCCCGAGCCCGCATCCTTCGTGCTCCGAGAGCTGGCCATCGACTACGATACGCGCCGGGTGACCTTCGGCGGCGAGCCGCTGGAGCTGACAGCAACCGAGTACGAGCTGCTGCGCGTGCTCTCGACCAACCCCGGACGAGTTCTGACCTACCGCGCGCTCCTGCGCCTCGCCTGGGGCACCCGCTATCGGGGCTCCGTCAACCCGAGGCTGGTGCACGCCGTCGTGAGGAGGCTGCGCGACAAACTGGGCGAGGACGGGGCTCGGCCGGCCTACATCATCAACGAGCGAAGAGTGGGCTACCGGATGCCGGCCCCGAGCGACCGTTCCACGGGGCCTGCCTAGGCGAAGCCGACTCGGGTCGGGGCGGCTGCCAGGCTGGACCGGCAGGCTGTCGTCAAACGATCAGCGCGGTGACGATCGCCGTCACCCAGCCCATGAGCACGTCGCCCGGATAGTGCACGCCCAGATAGGCGCGCGACACGCCGATGGCCAGCCCCAGGCCGAGAACTGTGAAGGCCGCCAGCGCCGGGAGCGCGACGTAGAGCGGGATGGCGACCGCCAGCCCGGCGGTGGCGTGGCCCGAGGGGAAACTGAAGCGGTCGGGGGGTTTCAGGACGAACAGCCCCGTCGGACGCAGCTTCGGCCTCGCCCGATTGATGGTGCGCTTCATCAATTGCACCGCCAGGTGCGACACCGTAAGCACGGCCATGCATTCGAGCCCCACCCGGCGCAGTCCGGACGGGAATCCGAAGCTGAGGATCAGCGTGATGCCCACCATCGACGGCCAGTCGCCCGCATGCGTGACGCCGCGCATGAAGATGTCCAGCCACCGTTTCCGGCGAGCCGTGATGACATCCAGCATGCGCTCGTCGTAGGCTCTCAGCGCTGCCATCATGATTGGATTCCTGGCGAGGTGTGCGCGGCGCCTTCCATCTTACGAAGAAGCGAACGGTCGGCAAGGGGGTTTAGTTTCCGGAACATGGACCCGGCCCTGGAGAAACTGGTGGAGCAGACACGCGGCCTGCAGCCGTGGCGGCGCGTCGTGCACGCCGGCTGCGGCCTGGGGCTGGTCGGGCTCATCTGGCTGGACTTCCTGCCGCCGCTGGCGCTCTCGGTGGGTCTTGGCGCGATCATCGCGGTGGCAGTCGGGACCGATGTCCTGCGCCTCCGGCGACCGGACCTCAACCGCAGGTTCTTCCGGGTCTTCCGCCATCTCGCCTCGCCGCGGGAGTCCGGCAAGTGGGCGTCGTCGACCTGGTACGTGATCGGCGCCGCCGCGGTGATGCTGGTGTTTCCGAGCCGGGTCTGGATCCCCAGCATCCTGGTGGTCGCGCTGGCCGATCCGTGCGCCAGCGTGTGCGGCCAGTTGTGGGGCCGCGCGGAGCCGGGACAGCCGTCGCTGCTCGGGTCCGCCGTATTCTGGGCGGTCGCGACGGCGTGCGTGCTGCCGTTCACCGGGCTCGGCCCCGCGGTCGCCGTCGGCCTGGTGGCGGCGGCGGCGGAGCGGGCGCCCATCCCGGTGGACGACAACGTGACGGTGGCCCTGGTGACCGCGGTCGCGCTGACCCTGCTCGCGGGGTAGCCTCAGGGCACGGGGTTCTCCGGGTACAGCACGACCTTCACGAACCGGTCGTCGCGCAGGTACCGGAGCGCGGCCTCCTGCACATGGTCCGCCGTCCATCCCTCGATGAACTCGTAGGAAGTCGCGTAGCCGTAGTCCACGCCGAGCTGGTGCAGGCGCTGGAGGCGGCCCAGCCAGTAGCGGTTCTGCTCCAGCTGGGTCTCCCTGTTGCGGCGCTGGGTCTCGCGCACCTTCTCCACGGTCTCCGCATCGGGTCCTTCCAGCTGGATGCGGTCGATTTCCCCGAACACCACGGCCGCCAGCTCCTCCGCCCGTTCCGGCGCCGAACCGAAGCTGATGCGCACCGAGTATTCCTCGTCCGGGCGGGTCGACAGGAGACTGCTTACGCCCACCCCGTAGGTTCCGCCCAGATCCTCGCGCAGCAGCTCGCGAAGGCGGATGTCCAGCACATCGGCGAGCGCGGCGAGCGCCATCTCCTCCTCGCGCGAGAACTCGGCGTCCCCCGCGAAGACGATCCGGGTCTGGCTCTGGGGCTCGAGTCCCTTGCGCACTTCCCTCTCGATCACGCCCTCGGGAGGATCGATCCCCACGTCCCGCCACGTCTCCACGCGTCCCAGGCTCGGGAGTCCGCCCAGCCAGGTCTCCACCAGCGGCCGCATCTCGTCCGGGTCGAACGCGCCCACGAAGAAGAAGACGAAGTCGCTGGCGTCGGCGAATCGATCCTGATAGAAGGCGAAGGAGGCGTCCAGATCCAGGCGCTCGATCATCTCGTCGTCCGGCGGCAGCACCCTGGGATGCCCCTGCGTCAGAATCAGCGACACGGTGTCGCCGAGCGCCGCGGCGGGACTGGCCCCCCGGTTGGCGAAGATGCCGGATAGCAGCGTCTTGTAGGCCGCGAACGCGGTTTCGTCCTTCCTCGGGGCCATGAAGCGCTGGTAGATGAGCTGGAAGGCGGTCTCGATGTCGCGCGGCGAAGCGCTGCCGCCGATGCTCTCGGTCAGCGAGCCCACGCTCGCCGACACGCGCACGTCCAGGCCCGCCAGCTTCTTGTCCAGGGCGAGCTTGTCGAATTCGCCGACGCCGCCCTCCACGACCACCGCCGAAGCCATGCGGATGCCCGCGAACTCCTCGTCGGGAACCAGCGAGCTGCCCCCGGGGCTGGTGGCCGCAAAGAGGATCTCGTCGTCCCGGAAGTCGGTGGGCTTGAGGACCACGCGCACGCCGTTCTCGAGGGTCCACACGGTCACCCCCACCTCCTCCACCACTTCTTCGTCGACCACCGGGGATCCATCGGGAATCGCGGCCACCAGCGGCGCGTCGACCGCCGTGTCCTCCCAGGGCTCGATGTCCCGGCTCACCACGGATGCGAACACGCCCTGGATGGCCTCTTCCCCAGGCACCTCCAGGTCCGGCTTCTCGGGCGCGTTGGCCATGACCACGCGTCCCCGCTCCTGCAGCCACTCCTCCGCCAGGCCGTTGACTTCCTCCAGCGTGATCGCGGGCAGAAGCGCGTTCGCCAGCTCCAGCTCGTCCTCGGGGCTGGTGAAGGCGGCGCCGGTCAGAAACGCCTGGACGTAGCGGCCCGCCAGACTGGCGGACTCCTGGTTCTCGCGCTCCGCGAAACGGCGCTCGAAGGCGCGCGTGACCTCGGCCTTGCGGCGTTCGAACTCCGTGGCGGTGAAGCCGTGGCGCCGGACGCGCTCGGCCTCGGTGAGCAGCGCGTCCAGTCCGCGCTCGAGCCCGCCGTCCGGCACCAGTGCGAGGAGCTGGTACATGTCCAGCACGCGCACGAAGCTGCCGCCGGCCGGGAAAGCGATAAGGAACGGCGGGTCGGCCTGCTGCGTCAGCTCCTCGAGGCGCGCAGCCATCATGCCCTCGTACAGGTTCTCGGTGATGCCGCGGCGGAAGGCGGCCACGGTGCCCCGGGGGGCCACCGGCCTCTTGTACAGCACCGACACCTGCGACTGCAGCGCCTCGACGTCGGTCGCGATGGCCACCCGTGGCGGGTGGTCGAAGGGCACCTCCGGCGTCTCGCGAAGGCGGGGATTCGCGGGCGACGCAAGGCCCTCGAACCCGCCGCGGATCATGCCCTCGATGGCTTCCGCGTCGAAGTCCCCCACGGCCACCACCGCCATGAGGTCGGGCCGGTACCAGTCACGGTAGAACCGCTCGAGCACCGACGCGGGAGCCGTCTCCAGCACCTCGGTCTTCCCGATGGGCAGGCGGTCGGCATAGAGGGAGCCCTCGAAGAGGATGGGGAGCTGGGCATCGAACATCCGCGCCTGCGCCCCCCGCCCGAGCCGCCACTCCTCGATCACCACCCCGCGCTCCCTGTCCACTTCCTCCGGGTCGAAGACCACGCCGCGCGCCCAGTCCTGGAGGATCTGGAACGCCGTCTCCAGCACTTCCGCATCGTCCATGGGGACGCGCAGCATGTAGACCGTCTCGTCGAAGCTGGTATAGGCGTTGATGTGGGGGCCGAACTGCATGCCGATCGATTCCAGGTAGTCGACCAGTTCCTGCTTCTCGAAGTTCTCGGTGCCGTTGAAGGCCATGTGCTCGGTGAAGTGGGCCAGACCGAGCTGGTCTTCGTCCTCCAGGATGGAGCCGGCGTTCACGACCAGGCGAAACTCGGCGCGATTCTCGGGCGTGGCGTTCTCGCGCACGTAGTAGCGAAGTCCGTTCGCGAGTTCGCCCACCGTGACCGCGGGATCGGCCGGGAGCGGGCTGCCGGGCGCCGGCGCCTGTGCCGGCAGGAGCGACGGGGCGAGAAGCGTGCCGGCCGTGGCGAGCAGTCCGTGGATGAATGCGGGGGCGTTCATGGTCATTCTCGTGCGTTGGCGAGGGACGTCACCGGGAACGCCGCCACCGGCAGTTCCCGACTCCGCACGGACACGCGTGCAACGATAATCATCGCGTGATCCGCACTACTCCGGCAACGTTCGGACTCCGATTCGCTTCAAGCAGGCCATGGTGGCAAGGATCGGGTCGATTTCGAGGGACGGAAGCGCCAGCTTAGGGCGAACGCGCGGCCCAGCCACCCCTGCCGGAGCAACAGGTGAACATGACCGACTACGACCGCATCGAGTCCGCGATCCGCTACCTCGACAGCCATCGCGCGCGCCAGCCGGACCTCGCGGAGGTGGCGGCGCACGTCGGGCTCAGCCCGAGTCATCTGCATCGGCTGTTCTCCCGGTGGGCCGGAGTCACGCCGAAACGCTTTCTGGAGTTCCTGACCGTCCGGCACGCCCGAAAGTTGCTCGACAACGCCGAATCGGTTCTCTCGGCGGCGTACGGG
Source organism: Gammaproteobacteria bacterium (assembly GCA_009843625.1). GTDB lineage: Bacteria > Gemmatimonadota > Gemmatimonadetes > Longimicrobiales > Gaopeijiaceae > BD2-11. The sequence goes on from VYDD01000336.1 coordinate 10,220, forward strand.
AGCGGTTTGTCGGGCCCGGGAAGGCTGCACGATCACTTCGTGGCGGTGGAGGCGGCGACGCCGGGGGAGTACCGGAGCCGGGGCGCCGGGCTGCGGATCGGCTTCGGGACGGGAGATTCCCCGTTCGGGCCCGTCTTCGTGGCGTGGACGGGCCGGGGCGTGTGCCGGCTCTCGTTCGCAGGCGCCCGGGATGTGGAGGCCGAGAAGCGGGGGCTCCGCCGTACCTGGGGGCGAGCCCTGCTGGAAGTCGATGACTCGCGGGCCGGCTCGATCGCGGAGACCATCTTCTCGGCGCCGTTCGATCCGGACGCCGGCCCGCTGACGGTGCATGTGCGCGGGACCAACTTCCAGCTCGCCGTGTGGCGCGCCCTCCTGCGCATTCCCACCGGTGCGGTCACGACCTACGGACGCCTCGCCGAGGGGGTCTGCAGCGCGCGGGCAGCGCGCGCAGTTGGCAACGCGGTGGGCAGCAACCCGATCTGCTTCCTCATCCCCTGCCATCGCGTGATTCGCGCCACCGGGGAGTCCGGGAACTATGGCGGAGGCCGCTCGCGCAAGCGCTGCATGCTGGGGTGGGAGGCGAGCCGGCGTTATGTTCGTCTCCGATGAAGATCGCGACCTGGAACGTCAATTCCATCAACGCCCGCCGCGAGCGCGTGCTGACCTGGCTGCGCCTGCATCGGCCCGATGTCCTGTGCCTCCAGGAGCTGAAGGTGGCGGACGAAGCGTTCCCGCTGGAGGCGGTCGAGGAGCTGGGCTACCACGCCGCGGTGTACGGGCAGCGGACCTACAACGGCGTGGGCATTCTGAGCCGCTCCCGCCCGCGCGACGTCGAGGTGGGAATGGGACCCGGCGACCGCGATCCGCAAGCGCGGCTGGTGGCGGCCACGGTGAACGGCATCCGGGTGCTCTCGGGCTACGTCCCCAACGGCGCGCGCGTGGGCACGGACAAGTACGGCTACAAGCTGGACTGGCTGCGACGGCTGCGGGAGCATCTGGAGCAGACCGCCTCCCCCTCCGAGGCGCTGGTGCTGGCCGGCGACCTCAACGTCGCGCCGCGGGACCGCGACGTGAACCAGCTGGACGACTGGAAGGACAGCGTGCTGTGCCATTACGCGGCGCGAGACGCTCTCGAGCGCATCCGCGATTGGGGGCTGTCCGATGTGTTCGAACGGCACAACCCCGAGGGGTCCATCTACACCTGGTGGGCGTACCAGAGACTCGCCTTTCCGCGCAACAACGGCCTGCGCATCGACCACATCTACGCCACCGAGAGCCTCGCCGCGTCCTCGACCGACGCCTTCGTGGACCGTGAGGCGCGCAAGAAGGGACCCTTTACCGAGAAGCCCTCGGACCACGCCCCCGTGGTTGCGGAATTCGAGGTCTGAGGGAGGGGTTGGCCGGAGCCTCGGTCAGGCGCCCGCCACCAGCCTCCAGGCCTGGGCCACCAGGAAGCACACCACGAAGCCGATCCCCAGCGGCGCCAGGGCCGAGACCGTGGTCCACTTCACGCTCCCGGTCTCCTTGTAGATGGTGTACAGGGTGGTGGAGCACGGATTGTGCAGCAGACTGAACAGCATGAGGCAGACGCCGGTGAGCAGCGTCCAACCGCCTGCCGCCAGCAGGGTTGCCACGTCCGTCGCCGAACTCAGCTCGAACATGACCCCCGCCCCCTCGCCGGCGCCGGCGATGCCCGCTGTCATCACCGTGAGCATCAGGATCGTCGGGATGACGATCTCGTTGGCGGGAATCGCGACCAGGTAGGCCAGCAGGATCACCCCGTTCAGCCCCAGCAGCACACCGAGCGGATTCGACCAGGTCACGAAGTGCTCGGCCAGGCTCGCGTCGCCCACGACGATGTTGGACGTGAGCCAGATCACCGCGCCGGCGGGCATGGCGAATACGACCGCGCGCCAGAGCACGATCACGGTCCGGTCGATGAGCGAGGTGTAGAGCGTCTGCAGGATGCGCGGGGGCCGGTAGGGGGGCAGCTCCAGGCTGAAGGTGGAGGCTTCGCCGCGCAGCAGGGTCTTCGAGAGCATCCACGAGGTCGCGAACATGAAGAGGATGCCCAGCACGGCCACCCCGACAACAGCCGTCGCCGAGACCAGGCCGGCCAGGTGCGCGGGCGCGACGGCGCCGATGAAGATGGTCGCGATCAGGATCTGCGTGGGCCAGCGGCCGTTGCAGAGCGAGAAGTTGTTGGTGACGATGGCGAGCAGGCGTTCGCGCGGGCTGTCGATGATGCGCGCGGCCACCACGCCCGCGGCGTTGCAGCCGAAGCCCATGCTCATGGTGAGCGCCTGCTTGCCGTGGGCGCCCACCCGGCGGAAGAGCCCGTCGAGGTTGAAGGCCACGCGCGGCAGGTAGCCGAAGTCCTCCAGCAGCGTGAAGAGCGGAAAGAAGATCGCCATGGGCGGGAGCATGACGCTCACCACCCATGCGGTGGCAAGGTACACTCCGTCGAAGAGGAACCCCGACAGCCACCACGGCATGGAGAGCGCGGAGCCCGCTCCGGTCAGCCAGGGGTGGACCTGGTCGACGAGCAGGGTGGCGAGCAGCGAGGAGGGGACGTTAGCCCCTGCGATGGTGAGCCAGAACACCGCCGTGAGGATGAGCAGCATGACCGGGAATCCGGTCCAGCGGCTGGTGAGGGCGTGGTCGAGAGTGCGGTCCAGGTCGAGGCCAACGCGGCGCAGCCCCCGGACTTCGGCGGCCCGGGCAATGCGTTCCGATTCCCGGTAGAAGGCGGTCACCAGCGAGTCGTGGAAGTCCGTCGGGAGCTTCCAGCGCAACTGAGAGGCCAGCTCCAGGACCTCCTCGCGCGCGGCCCCTTTCGTATCCGTGCCGCCGATGTCGCCGGCACGCACCGCCTCCTGAACGCGCTCGTCGGCGTTGAGCAGGCGGAGCGCCACCCAGCGGGCGTTGGGGAGTCCGGGGAAGGCCGCCTCGATGGTGGGCGCGAGGGCGGAGACCGCCTGCTCCACCTCGGGCGTGTGGATGGCGGCCCGCAAGGGGGAGGTGGCGGCCTTTCCGGTCGCCATGTCGTGCACCGCGCACATCAGCTCGTCGATGCCCTCGCCCCGCCGCGCCACCGTGGCGACAACGGGCACGCCCAGTTCGCGCGCCAGCTTCTTCTCGTCGACCGCGATGCCGTGCCGGCGCGCCTCGTCGACCAGGTTCAGGCACACCACCACCCGGGAGGTGATCTCCAGGATCTGGAGGGCCAGGTTGAGGTTGCGTGCGAGGCGGGTCGCGTCCACCACGACCACGGTCACGTCGGGGCGGCCGAACAGGATGAAGTCGCGCGCCACCTCTTCGTCGGTGCTGCCGGCCTGCAGGGAGTAGGTGCCCGGGAGGTCGACCACCTTCACCCGGTGTTCGTCGTGCAGGAAGGCGCCCTCCGAGCGGACGACCGTCTTTCCCGGCCAGTTGCCGGTGTGCTGGCGGAGCCCGGTGAGCGCGTTGAACACGGTGCTCTTGCCGGTATTGGGGTTGCCGGCCAGGGCGACCAGGTAGTCCCACCGGCCGGGATGGATGCCCAGCTTCACCAGGCGGGGCTCGTGGTCCGTTCCACAGCCCCTCCGGCGGCGCGCGCGGGCGATCATGGGGATCCCGCCTTGTGGCCCCGGGCCGCCTCTTCAGCCCCGGGCGCGAGCTCCACTCGGGACGCCTGCTCCCTCCTGAGCGCGATGGTCGCGCCCCGGATCTGGTAGGCGGTGGGGTCGCCGCCCGCCCCGCGCAAGGTCGCGCGCACGGGCGTGCCGGGAACGACGCCCAGGTCCAGCAGACGGCGCCGCGCAGGACCCTGGCAGGCGGGCGCAATGCGGTCCACGACGCCGGTCTCGCCCAGCGCCAGCCCGGCGAGCGTCCTGGGCGGTTCGGACGGCACCACCATGTCCTCCGCCGGCTCCACGGTTACGCTCGCCGCAACTACCGGATCGAGAAGGTGCTCCCTGCCCCAAAGGAGAAACCTGACCCCCGTCGGCGAGACATCCACGACCCGGATCTCCATGCCCGGGGAGAGCCCCTCCACCAGCAATCCCAGGTAGATCTCGCGCGGCTCGTCCTCCAGATGGACGATGCGGGCGCCCGCTCCCGCGCGCAGCTGTGTCAGGGCGACCCCTGTGCGGGGCGGCACTTCGCCCCGGGCGGTCGGAATGGGATCGCCGTGAGGGTCGAAGCGGGGATGACCCAGGCGCGCCGCCAAGGCATCCGTTTCCGCCTCCGACATGCGGTGCTCCCGCACCTCCGCCTGCGCGTGCCAGTCGGCCTCCGCCACGCCCGTGCGGTCTGCCAGGTAGCGCTCCCACAGCCGGTGGGTTCGCACCACCCGGAGGGCGTAGGAACGGCCCGCTCCGGTCAGCGAGACGGCCGTTCCGCGCGCTTCCGCGAGCCCCAGTTCGCACAGGCGGGCCACCAGGCGGCCGGCGCGGCCGCGGCGCATCCCGAGTCCTCCCGCGAGGCTCTCGAGCGTGGAAGGAAGGGCCAGGTACTCGCAGTTGAAGAGGTGCTTGAGCGCGTCTTCGATTCGCACCCGCTCCGTCATGCGGGCGGCGCCCATGACCCGCGCCAGAAGCCCCCTGCGCGGCCACAGCAGGACAGCGGCAAACACCACCGCCACGGCGAAGACGAGAAGCGCGAATCCGGGATCGATCATATCCGGGTAACCCCAGCCGGGAGACCGGCAAGCGGGAGGCGGCCGTTGACGATTTGTAGGCTTGCCTAATGAATAAGTTAGGCGTGCCTAAATATCAAGCCGCACCTTCGGGACACCGAAGCATGCGGGAGGCGCGCGGGTCGGCGCGATCAGCTCCAGAGATGGCGCAGGAAGCGTTCTGGAGCATTGAGGAAATCGCGGGTCAGGTTCACGGCCTCGATCTCCTCGAAGCTCACCTCGCGAACGGGCCGCCCGTCGAAGTCGTAGATCCTCGCCCCGGGAACGGCCATCAGGATGGGCGAGTGGGTGGCGATCAGGAACTGCGAGTCCTGGTCGATCATGTCGCGCATCATGGTCATGAAGCCGAGCTGGCTCTGGGG
>VYDD01000156.1:0-2555 GCA_009843625.1 Gammaproteobacteria bacterium
CATCCTTGATGAGGCCACCTCGAACCTCGACGGCGCCAACGAGGCGGCGATCCGGGAGGAGCTCAGCCTCCTCACGCGGGGGCGGACGACCATCGTCATCGCCCACCGCCTCTCATCGGTCGTCCACGCGGACCGCATCGTGGTGCTCGACGGGGGCCGGGTCGCGGAGTCGGGCCGGCACGGGGATCTCGTGTCGCGCGGCGGCCACTACGCGCAACTCGTTCGCGCGCAGCAGGAGGGCGCGGCGTGAGCGCGGCGGCCCAGCAGGCGGCGGCGCGCGCGCCGGGCGGACGGGGGGAGACGCCGTTCTCGTCCGGGTTCTGGCAGCTCCTCTGGGTGATCCGGGGCTACTTCGGCATGATGGCCGTCACGATCGTGACGGGCGTCTTGAACCAGGGCGCCACGATCGCCGCCGCCGGGCTCGGCGCCTACATGGTCGGCCAGGTCGCGACCGGCGCGACGGCCGCGGAGCTTCGCGCGCCCGCGGCCGCGCTGGCGTTCGCCGTCATCCTGCGGGCCGCCATGGCCTGGGCGGAGATGTGGGTGGCGCACGACCTGGCGTACCGGATCCTCGCGGAGCTCCGGGGGCGCCTCTACGCCGCCCTCGAGCGGCTCGCGCCGGGGTACCTCATCCAGCGGCGCTCCGGCGACGTGGCGTCCGCCGCCATGGCCGACATCGAGACGGGCGAGTGGTTCTACGCCCATACCATCGGAACGTTCGTCGGGGCCGTCATCGTGCCGCTCCTGGCATTCGTGGCCCTCGGGGCGATGCACTGGGCCCTGGCGGTCGCGCTCCTCCCGTTCGCCCTCTTGGTCGCGGGCGTGCCGCTCGCCCTGCGGCGCCGCGCCGCCCGGCAGGGAGAGGCGCTGAGGGCCGACCTCGGCAACCTGAACGCGGAGGTGGTGGACGGCGTGCAGGGCCTGCGCGAGCTGGTGGCGTTCGGCTACCAGCGTCGGTTCCTCTCCGCCCTCGAGTCCCACAGCAACCGGCTGGTCCGCTCCCAGCTCGCGTACGGCATGCGCGCCGGGATCGAGCAGGCCGCCGTCGCGGCGTTCATGAGCGGCGGCATGCTGAGCGTCGTCGCGGTTGCGGCGGTCCAGGTCTCCCGCGGCGAGCTCGATCCCGCCTACTCCCCCGTGGCGATCACGCTCGCGATCTTCGTCTTCGTCCCGATTCACGCCATCGCCTCGGTGGCCCAGAATCTCGGGATCGTCTTCGCCTCCGCCGACCGCACCTTCCACCTGCTGCGCGAGCCGGCGCCCGTCATGGACGCGCCGGGGGCCACGGCCCCGGAGTCCGAGGTGGAGCCCCGGATCAGCTTCCAGGGAGTGACGTTCGGCTACCCGGGCGGCGGGGATCCCGCGCTCCGGGACGTCTCGTTCGAGATCGCCCCCGGCGAGACCGTGGCGCTCGTGGGCCACTCGGGGGCGGGAAAGACCACGTGCGCGAGCCTGCTGATGCGCTTCTGGGACGCCGACGCCGGGGCCATCGCCATCGGCGGACACGACGTGCGCCAGCTGCCCCAGCGCTCCCTCCGGGAGCTGATCGCGTGGGTGCCCCAGGACATCTACCTCTTCAACTCGAGCCTGCGGGAGAACATCCGCATGGCGCGCCCCGGGGCAACCGACGCCGAGGTCGAGGACGCGGCGCGGGCTGCCCAGGCGCACGAGTTCATCGCCGACATGCCGCGCGGCTACGACACCGTCGCCGGGGAGCGAGGGGTCCAGATGTCCGGTGGCCAGCGCCAGCGCATCGCGATCGCCCGCGCCCTGCTCAAGGACTCACCCGTGCTCGTCCTCGACGAGGCCGTGTCGAGTCTCGACGCCCGCGACGAGCAAGAACTCAACCTGGCGCTGCATGTGGTCCGCCAGGGTCGGGCGACGCTCGTCATCGCTCACCGGCTGTCGACGATTCGCAGCGCCGACCGGATCGTCGTCCTCGAGGACGGGCGAGTCGTGGAAGAGGGCACCCACGACGATCTCCTCGCCCGCGGCCGCGTGTACAGCGCGCTGATCGCCGCACAGACCGAGGCGGCCCACCACGTCCCCGACGATTCCGGCTCGCACGGTGGCTGAACGTGCAGGGCACCGCGCCGGCGTCGCGCCGGGGCGCGAACGCACGGGAGTTCGCCGCCCGCCGTCCCGGCGCGCTCGGACGGAGATCGGGGGAACCGAAGCGCTCCTCCGTCCGGGCTGCGTCTCAGCAGAGCGGGCGGCTTGCCCGCACGCGACAGAGTATTAGTATGGCCTACAGCAGAGAATTAGCATGGACTGCGGTACAGCATAAGGTGCAACGATTGCGTCGAGATAGGAGAGGCTTGCAATGACGACACGAGGCCCCGGAGACGATACCCCCGAGATCCCCCAGGGAGCTGAAGGCGAGGGGCGGCCCGCCGGCCCTGCGACGGGCAGGCGCCTGCCCCTGCGACTGACCCGCCGGCGCCTCCTCGGCGCGGCGGCGACCGCCGGGCTCGGGGCCGCCGTCGCCCCCAAGTGGGCCGGGGGGCCCCCCCGGGCGCGCCCGCGGCCCCCCCGCCCCCGCCCCCCGCCGGGCC
>VYDD01000156.1:2565-61847 GCA_009843625.1 Gammaproteobacteria bacterium
CCGCCCTTGGCGGCTGCGGCGACGACGAGGACGAGCCGGCGGCCGCGCCGCCGCAGCAGCAGGCGGACCCGACCGCAACGCCCGCGGCGGCCACGGCTGAAGCGGCCACGCCGGCGGCAACGGCCGCCGCGAGCACGCCCGCGGCAACGGTCGCGCCCGGCGGCGGCGGCACGGTGCGAATCGGCGGGCTTGCCGGCGCCGGCGGTCCGCTCGATCCCGGCAACGTGACGTCCGTCCTGAGCTTCCTCGCGATCAACTCGGTCTTCGAGTTCCCCGCGCTCCACGGCGATGGCGAACTCGAGCCCGGCGTCGCCGAGAGCATCACGCCCAACGGGGACGCCACCGTCTGGACGCTCACCCTCCGTGAGGGCCTTCTCTTCCACGACGGCAGCCCCGTACGGGCGCAGGACGTCGTCGCGTCCATCGCCTACATGGGCAACTTCGAGACGAGCCCCACCTACGCCCTCGGGTGGATCGACGTGGACTGGGCCAACCTCCGCGCCATCGACGATCGCACCGCGGAAATCCCGCTCCTGCGCCCCCGCGCCGACTACCTGGAGTCGGTCTTCGCCGTCTTCCTCCCCATCATCAAGGAGGGGGCCCCGGACTTCATGGTCCCCGTCGGCTCCGGCCCCTACCAGGTCGAGTCGAACGACGGCGCCGATGGGGTGGTGGTCGTGCGGAACGACGACTGGTGGGAATTCAAGCCCGCGGTTGAGCGCGTCATCACGGTCCCCATCAACGACCCGGGGGCGCGCATCAACGCGCTCAAGTCGGGCGAAATCGACATCGCCTACCAGCTCCCGCCCGCCGTCGTGCGCGCGGAGGAGGGCAACGACGACATCACCATCATCCGGTCCTCGCTGGGCGCCGCCGCGATGATCTTCTCCATGAACACCTCCCTGCCGCCGTTCGACAACCCGGAGGTGCGTGAGGCCGTGCGGCTGTCGGTCGACCGCCAGACCATGATCAACTCCGTGCTGCTCGGTCAGGGCCAGCTCGGCAACGACCTGGTGGGACTGGGCTTCCCCGGGTACAACGACCAGCTTCCCCAGCGCACGCACGATCTGGAGCGGGCGCAGGCCCTGTTCGCCGCCAACGGCATCTCCGAACTCGACATCGTCGCCTCCGACATCGCACCCGGCCTGGTGGCCTCGGCGGAGGTCCTCGCGGCCCAGCTCGCGACCATCGGCGTCACCCTCAACATCGACGAGCTGCCGGCCGATGCCTTCTTCGCGGACATCCCGCGACTGCTGAGCACACCCTTCATGACGATGTACTTCTCCAACCGCCCGGCTGCCGTCCACCTGCCCCAGTTCGTCGGCAGCACGGCAGTGGTCAACGTGACCGCCTTCGCCGCGCCGGAGTTCGACGCGGCCATGCTGGCGGCGCAGAGCACCGCCGACGCGGAGGAGCGACTGCAGCACCTGCTGGAGGCCCAGGCCATCGAGTGGGAACAGGGCGGCACGATCGTCTGGGGCTTCTCGCCCATGATCCTCGCGCACTCGCCCAAGGTGGAGAACGTGAAGGTCATCAGCGACGGCCTCATCGAGTTCGAGGACCTGGTGCTACGCGCCTGAGCCGTCGCAGGAACGGTCCCCATGAGCAGTGGCCTGACCTACGCCGCGATGAGGATGGCCTCTGCCATCGCGACGCTCCTGGTGGTCAGCGTCGTCCTCTTCGCGGCGGTGGACCTGCTCCCGGGCGACCCCGCCCAGCAGATGCTCGGGGTGAACGCCACCCCCGAGCGCGTCGAGGAGGTGCGGCGGCAGCTCAACCTCGACGACCCCGCGCCCGTCCGCTACGGGCGCTGGATGTGGTCGCTGCTCCAGGGCGACCTCGGTGAGTCGGTCCGGACCGGCGGCCCGGTCGAGCAGATCGTCGCCCGGCCGGCGCTCAATACCGCCGTCCTGCTCGTGGCGGCGTTCGGCGCCATCGTCGCCGTCGCGCTCGTGCTGGCGGCGCTGAGCGGGGTACGGGAGGGGTCACGCCTCTCCAACCTCGTCTCCCTGTGCGCGCTCGGCGCACTGTCGGTGCCGGAGTTCATCGTTGCGGGCATCCTGATCGCGGTCGTGGGACTGGAGCTCGGCTGGCTGCCGGCGGTCTCGCTGGTGCCGATAGGCGGGACGCCGCTGGACCGGCCCGTCATCCTCGTGCTGCCCGTGGTCTCGCTCGCCATCGTCGGCGGCGCGTTCGGCGCGCGGCTGATCCGCGCGGCGGTGGCGGACGTTGCGCGGATGCCGCATGTTGAGGCGGCCCGGCTCTCCGGAGTGCCGGAAGGGCGGGTGATCCTGCGGCACATCGTGCCCGGGGCCATCCCCCCGACGGCTCAGGTGCTTGCCTTTCTCGTCCCCTTCCTCGTCGGCGGCGCCGTGGTCATCGAGCGCATCTTCGCCTACCCGGGGCTCGGATCTCTGCTGGTCGATCGCGTCTCCCTGCGCGACGCACCCGTCATCGAAGCGGTCGGTCTCCTGCAGGCGTCGGCCGTGATCCTCGCGTTCCAGGCGGCCGACGTGGTGGGATTCCTGGCTTCCCCGAGCCGGAGGACCGCCGCATGACGACGCTGGCGGGCCACCAGCTCCGGGAGCAGGCCGCCGCGCGGGCGGCGCGCCTGCGGGCACACCCCCTGCGGCCGTCGGTCGCGACCCTGGCGCTGTCGGCGCTGCTGGGAGCGGTGGTGACGGTCGCGGTCGCGGGCCCGCTGATGGCCCCGCACAGCGAGTCCGCGGTCGTCGCGCTGCCGTATGAAGGGTCGGCCGGATGGTTCGGCACCGACTACCTGGGGCGTGACGTCTTGAGCCGCATCCTCCATGGCGGACGGCCGATCATCCTGATTCCCGTCATCGCCACGGCCCTCTCGACGCTGGTGGGAGCGGTGCTGGGCGTGGCGGCGGCGGCGCTCCGCCGGGACGACGTGATCATGCGCGCGATCGACCTCTTCGCCGTGGTTCCGTCCATCCTGGTGGCGCTGGTGCTGTTCCACCGCTTTGGCGCGCACCCCTGGGTCCTGACGCTCGCCGTCGTCGTCAGCTCGATCCCCTTCACGACGCGGTTCGCGCGGTCGGCGGCCCATCCGATCCTCAGCAGCGGGTACATCGAGCAGGCCCGGATGATCGGCGAGCCGCTGCCGGCGATCCTGGTGCGGGACGTGCTGCCGAACCTGATTCGCCCCGTGCTGGCCGATGCGGGACTGCGCTTCATCGGGGCCATCTACCTCGTCGCCGCCGCCGGATTCCTCGGGTTCGGTCCGCCCCCGCCATCGACCGACTGGGGCTCGATGATCTCGGAGAACATCGGCGGCGCCGGCCTCAATCCCTGGGGGGTGATCGCGCCCTCGCTGATGGTGCTGCTCCTCACCATCCCCACGAACCTGCTGGCCGACCGCTTCGCCCGGAGGGTCGCCCGATGATCGGCGTGAGGGACCTCGACATTCGCGGCCACCTCGACGCCCCGATCCTCGGCGGCGTCTGCCTTGACCTGGAGCGCGCCAGGACCCTCGCAGTGGTCGGCGGATCCGGGGCGGGCAAGACGACTCTCGGCCTGTCCCTGCTCGGATTCATCCGCCGGGGCATGCGACTGGCCGGCGGTGAGGTCGAGCTCGAGGGCCGGAGCCTCTTCGCGCTGCCCGAGCGCGAGCTCCGGCGTCTCAGGCGCGAGGCGATCGCCTATCTGCCCCAGAATCCCGCCTCGTCGCTGACCCCGACCCTGCGGGTCGAGAGCCTCGTCGGCGAGCGGCGCACGGAGGGGTCCCCGAGCGCGGAACAGCTGCTGGAGTCCGTGCAGCTCCCCGGCGACCGCGCGTTCCAGAGGAGGTTCCCCCACCAGCTCTCCATCGGCCAGCAGCAGCGCGTGGCGATCGCCCGGGCGATCGCCAACGACCCCGGGCTGCTGATCCTCGACGAGCCGACGAGCTCGGTCGACCCCACGACCCAGCAGGTTCTTCTGGCCCTCGTCGAGCGGCTGCGCGACGAACGGGGCGTGGCGACGCTGCTGATCTCCCACGACCTCCCCTCGGCGGGCCGCGTGGCGGACGAGGTGATCGTGCTCAGCGGCGGCAGGGTGGTGGAGCGAGGAGGGGCCCTGCGGGTGCTCGACTCGCCCGCCGACCCCTACGCGAGGGCGCTGGTGTCCGCATCGCCGGACATCGCCGCCGGCCAGCCGCGAACCGCGCCGGCTCCGTCCCACGCCGCTCCGGTGCTCGGGGTGGACGCACTCTGCGCGGGATATTCGGTCGGCCGGGGACGCGGGAAGCGCACGATTCACGCCGCCCGGGACGTCTCCTTTGACCTGGCGGCCGGGGAGACGCTCGCGCTGATCGGGCGCTCCGGCAGTGGCAAGACGACGATCGCCCGCACCGTGCTCGGCCTCCATCCGCCCGCGGCGGGAGAGGTCAGGCTCGGCGGGGTCAGGGTCCCGCCCCGGGTGCGGCAGCGCGACCGGCCGCAGCGCGCGGCACTCCAGCTCGTGCCCCAGGATCCGGGGCGGTCATTCAACCCCAGGCGCAGCATCGGCGACGGGATCCTGCGGACGATCCGCCGGATCCCCGCCCTGCGCGGCGCGGCTGCGGCCGCGCGTCTCACGCACGTCCTGGAACTCGCGCAGCTCGACCCTGCTCTGGCCGGGCGGCGCCCGCGCGAGCTCTCGGGCGGCGAACAGCAGCGCGCCGCGATTGCGAGGGCCCTTGCCGCCGAGCCACGGGTCCTGATCTGCGACGAGATCACCAGCGCGCTCGACACCATCGTGCAGCGGCAGATCATCGACCTTCTGAAGCGGATTCAGGACGAGACGGGGATCAGCCTGCTGTTCATCACGCACGACCTCGCGCTGGCCCACGCGTTTGCCCACCGCATCGGGGTGCTCAGCGAGGGGCGGCTCGTCGAGATCGCTCCCTCCGGGCAATTCGCCCGGCGCCCGCAGGCAGCCGAGTCGCGCGTGCTCCTGGAGTCCGCCCCGTCCCTCAGCCGGACGCTTGCCGCCCGCCGCGACGGCACCCCATCCGCAGCTGACGGTGACGCCGTCTCAGGGGCTTCCCGCAACGCCGCATCCGGTGCGCGCGGAAACGCAGGGGAGCATGCGGGACCCGATCCCGTATCGGGGAGGAGCGCATGACCACCGCGGAACGAACCGGCCGTGCCCCCGCGCACACGCAGGTGGAGGCGCGGCGCAGCGGATCCTCGATCGGCCGGCTGGTCGCGCCGCTGAGATGGACGCTCGTCGCCGCCTGCGTGCTGCAGGGCATCAGCTCGGCGCTCGGCGTGGGTCCGTTCATCGCGGTGGCCGAGCTGGGCCGCGTGCTCCTAGCCGAGGGCCCGACGGATGAGGGACGCGCCTGGCTCATCGCCGGGCTCGGCGCCGGGGCGATGGTGCTCCAGTTCATCTTCTTCATGGCGTCCGGGGCGCTGACCCACCTCGCCGACGTCGACTTCCAGTTCCAGCTGCGTCGCAGAATGGCGGCCCGCCTCAGCACGGTGCCGCTGGGCTGGTTCAACGACCGCAACGCGGGTGCCGTCAAGAAGGCGCTCGAGGACGACGTCTCCACGCTCCACCACGTCGTCGGTCACTCCTACACCAACATCGTCGCCGCGGCGGTCAACCCGCTCGTCGCGCTGGGCTACCTCTTCTGGGTCGACTGGCGCCTCGCCTTCGCCGCCCTGATCCCGGTCGCCGGCGGGGTCCTCCTCTACGCGTACCAGTTCCGGGGCTACGGCGAGAAGATCGTCGCGTACGACCAAGCGCTGGAGGACGTCAACGCCTCCTCGGTCGCCTTCGTCCAGGGGATCGCCGTCGTCAAGACGTTCGGCCAGGCGCGGCGCGCCTACGGGCGCTTCATCGAGCGCGCCGACGCCTTCGTTGACTACTTCTGGGCGTGGGCCAGGGACATGATCCCGATCACGGCGGCGGCGAACACGGTCATGTCGCCCCTGTTCGCACTGACGGTCATCCTCGCGATCGGCTTGGGCATGGCCGGGGCCGGCGCGGTGGAGCCGGTCGACCTCCTGGCGTTCGCCGTGCTCGGTCCCGGCCTCGCCGCCGCCCTGCTCACGCTGCAGTACTCCCAGAACGATCTGATGCTGGCGAGGCAGGCCGCGGACCGGATCGCGGCCGTGCTCGACACACCACCGCTGCCGGTATCCGACGGCGGGCGCATCCCCCGGGATGCGAGGGTGACCTTCGAGCAGGTGAGCTTCTCCTACGACGGCCAGACGGAGGCCGTGCGCGGCATCGACCTGACCCTGGCACCGGGCACGGTGACGGCCCTCGTCGGCCCCTCGGGATCGGGCAAGAGCACGCTCGCCCGGCTGCTCCCCCGGTTCTGGGACCCGTCCGAGGGCCGGGTCGCCATCGGCGGCGTCGGCGTCGACGAGATCCCTCCGCAAGAGCTCTACCGGCACGTCGGCCTCGTCTTCCAGGACGTGCAGCTCCTCCGCGCATCGGTCCGCGAGAACATCGCCCTGTCCAGGCCCGACGCTCCGATCGATGAGGTGGAGCGAGCCGCCCGGGCGGCCCAGATCCACGACCGGATACTGGCGCTGCCCCGCGGGTACGACTCCGTCGCGGGGGAGGACGCGCTCTTCTCCGGCGGCGAGGCCCAGCGCATCTCCATCGCCCGGGCGATCCTCGCCGACGCCCCGATCCTGGTGCTCGACGAGGCCACCGCCTTCGCCGACCCCGAGGCGGAAGCGACGATCCAGGACGCGCTCTCGGAGCTGATCCCCGGCCGCACCCTGCTCGTGATCGCGCATCGGCTGCGCACCGTCTCGGGCGCCGACCAGATCTGCGTGCTCGATGAGGGACGCATCGTCGAGCGGGGGACGCACGCCGAGCTGCTCGCGCGCGACGGCGTCTATCGCCGCCTGTGGGAGGCGAGCGAGGCGGGCGAGGCGGGCGAGGGGCGCGCATGATCCGCGAACTCCTTGCCGTCATCCCCGTGTCGGAGCCGGCGGGCCGCAGGCTGCGCGCGAACCTCGCGGGCCTCGCCGCCGAGTCGATCCTGATGGGGGTCGGGTTCGCGCTGCTGGTGCCGCTGCTGCGGGCCGCCCTCGAGAGCGACTTCGACCGCGCCTGGGTCTGGCTGGGCGCCATGGCAGGCGTCCTCGTGGCGTACGCCCTCGTGCGCTGGCAGACCCAGCTCCTGGGATTCCACGCCGCGATCGGGGCGGCCAGGGGACTGTTCGGCCGGCTGGGCGACCATATCGCCCGGCTGCCACTCGGCTGGTTCGACGGGACCCGGGTCGGCAGTCTCGGACGCCTCACCAGCCAGGGCGTGATCGACGTGATGGGCGTCCCGGCCCACCTGCTGCGCCCGGTCGTCAACGCCTTCGTCACGCCGGCGACCGTGATCGCGGTCATGTTCATCTTCGACTGGCGCCTGGCGCTGGCGGCGGCGATCACAGCCCCGCTCGGCTGGCTCGTCTACCGGTGGTCCGCGGGCCTCGTCCAGAGGACCGACCATCGCTCCCACGACGCCGCGGTGGAGGCGTCGGGCCGCCTCATCGAGTTCGCCCAGGCGCAGGCGGTGCTGCGCGGCTTCGGGTACGCCACCCGCAGCTTCTCGCAGCTCGACGATGCCCTCCGGGAGCAACGAGACGCCGCCCGCGCTCAGCTCCTGACGGCGGCCCCGGGCCTCGCCGGCTTCATCCTGGTGGTGCAGCTCGCCTTCACCATCCTGATCCTGTTCGGGCTCAACATGGCGCTCGGCGGGGACATCGACGTCGCCGAACTCCTCGCGGTGCTCGCCTTGGCCGTGCGGTACGTGCAGCCCATGGTCGAGGCGGCTGACCTCGGCGGCGCGCTCCGCATCAGCCGCAACAGCCTCTCGCGCATGGACGCCCTGCTCGCGACCCCGACGCTGCCGGAACCTGCGACCTCCGCCGTCCCGGCCGGCGCGACGATCGCGTTCGGCTCCGTCGACTTCGCCTACGACGACCGGCCCGTGCTCCGCAACGTCAGCTTCACGGCGCCGGGGAGGACGATGACCGCGATCGTCGGCCCTTCCGGCGCCGGCAAGACGACCATCCTTCGCCTGATCGCGCGGTTCTGGGACACCGGTTCCGGCACGGTCCGGATCGGGGGCGTCGATGTGCGCGACCTCTCGACCGAGGTGCTGATGCGCCAGATCTCCGTCGTCTTCCAGGACGTCTATCTCTTCGACGGCACGATCGAGGAGAACATCCGCCTGGGGCGGCCGGACGCCACCGACGCCGAGGTCCGCGCCGCGGCGACGCTCGCCCGCGTCGACGAGATAGCGGAACGGCTCCCCGAGGGCTGGGAGGCGCGCGTGGGCGAGGCCGGCGCCCGCCTCTCCGGCGGCGAGCGCCAGCGCGTCTCCATCGCACGCGCGATTCTGAAGGACGCTCCCATCGTCCTGCTCGACGAGGCGACGGCCGCCCTTGACGCCATCAACGAGCGCTCGGTGCAGCAGGCGCTTCGCGCCCTGACCGCCGACAAGACGCTGGTCGTGGTCGCCCACCGCCTGCAGACGGTCCAGGCCGCCGACCAGATCATCGTGCTGGAGGAGGGGCAGGTCGTCGAGCAGGGCGACCACGCCGAGCTCCTGGAGCGCAACGGGCGCTACGCGGAGTTCTGGAACGAACGCGTGCGAGCCGCCGGCTGGCGCCTCGCCGCGGCGGGGTGACGATGTTCCGCTTCACCGATCACCGGGCGTTCTTCGCGCTCGCCGGCGGACAGCTGGTCTCGACGCTCGGGTCGGGGATGACCCGCTTCGGCCTCGGTCTCTGGGTACTCGACCAGACCGGCGACGCAGCGGCCTACACGACGATGCTGTTCGCGGCAGTGCTGCCGCTGGGGATTGCCTCGCTCCTGGTCGGTCCTCTGGTCGACCGCTGGAACCGGCGCTGGACGATGATCGCCGCCAATGCGGCCGCGTCTGCCCCGACGCTGGTCGTCGCGTTGCTCTACTTCGCCGACGGCCTCGAGGTCTGGCACCTCTATGTGGCGCTCGTCGTCAACGGCGTGGCCAGCGCCTTCATCCTGCCTGCACTCGACGCGAGCACGCCGATGCTCATGCCGAAGGAGCAGCTGGGCCGCGCAGCCGGCATCACCCAGATGCTGCAGTCCATCGAGATCATCGTGGCGCCCATCCTCGCCGTCCCGCTCTACCTCGGGCTCGGCCTGGGCTCCGTGTTCCTCGTCGACTTCGCCACCTTCGGGGTCGCCATCGCGGCGCTCCTCCTGTCGATCATCCCGCAGCCGGCGCGCGTGCTCGAGGAGGCCGGCGCGTCGCTCTGGTCCGAGTTCCGCTTCGGCGTCGCCTACCTCAGGGAACGACCACCGTTCGTCTACCTCATGGGCTTCGTGACAGCGTCGATGCTCTTCATGCCGGGCATCGGGTACGCGCTCGCGACGCCCCTCGCCCTCTCGTTCTCGGACGAGGCCGGGGCGGCGATCATCATGACGGCCTTCGGCGTCGGCTCCCTGGTCTCCGGCATGTTCCTCGCGACCTGGGGCGGACCGAAGCGGCGCATGAACGGCATCATCGGGGCGACGGTTCTGGCCGGCATCGGCGGCGTCGTGACCGGCCTCAGCGAGAGCCTGGCGATCACGGCCGCCGGCATCTTCGTGATCGGCGCCTCCTTCGTCTTCGCGATCGGACTGAACCGCGTCATCTGGCAGGTCAAGGCAGCGCCCGAGGTGCTGGGTCGGATGTTCTCCCTGCGGGTCATGCTGGGCGTCTGCGCGCAGTCCCTGGGCATCGTCGTCGCCGGGCCGCTGGCCGAGGGAGTGTTCGAGCCGCTCATGGAGGCGGGGGGCGCGCTGGCCGGCAGCGTCGGCCCGATCATCGGCGTCGGCGACGGCCGCGGGATGGGCCTGATGTACATCATCGCCGGCCTCGCCCTGATCGCGCTTGCAGTCGGCTCGCTCATCGTGCGGCCGATCTGGCGGCTTGAGGACGCCCTGCCCGACCAGACACCCGAGGTCGAGCCCGAACCGGAACCCTGAACCCGCCCCGGGGCCTCGCGCGACCGCGACGCGCTCCTCCCGTTCGCCTTCTCTGGCGTCGACAGGGGGTAGAGGGCAACGAGGCGTCGTTGGGTGATGTAGGCTTATGTCATGAGTCACCGCACGCAGATCACGCTGACCGATGAGCAGTATGCGCGGCTGCGCGAGGAGGCCCGGCGCTCGGGACACGGCCTCGCCGAACTCGTGCGCCGGGCGGTCGAGCGCAGCTGGGCCGTCTCCCGCTGCCGACGTCCCGAGCGCCCTGGACGCGAGCTTCGCATCCTGGGGTGACCGCGGCTACGACGGCGCCAGCTACGTCGATGGGCTTCGTCGCGGCACGTCTCGGCGACTCGCGAACTGATGGTGGTCATCGGCCCGGGGATATATAATGTATCTACCGGGAGGTGGCATGGGTGCAACGTCGCACGTATCGCGCTGGGGTTCGAGTCTCGCCGTCCGCATCCCCAAGGCTCTCGCGGAGCAATGGGGCGTCGAAGAGGGTTCGGCGATCGAGCTCTTCGCCGAGGGCGGCGACATCGTACTGCGCAAGCGCCGCTACGACCTCGCCGAGCTCGTCGCCGGCATGAGTCCCGAGGAATCCCATCCCGAGACGGACTGGGGCGCGCCGCAGGGTGACGAGGTGTGGTAGCCGCCCCGTACGTACCAGAGCGCGGCGACCTCATCTGGCTCGAGTTCTCACCGCAGGCCGGTCACGAGCAGGCGGGCCGGCGGCCCGCCCTCGTCGTCAGTCCCCGCCTCTACAACGAGCGTTCGAGCGTGGCGCTGCTGTGCCCGGTCACATCGACGCCTAGGGGGTATGCGTTCGAGGTCGTCCTCCCCGCCGACAGCCCCGTGACCGGCGTCGTGCTGTCCGATCAGGTCCGAAGTCTCGACTGGCGGGCCCGGCATGCCCGGTTCCGGGGGCGGGCGCCCCGGACGGTCGTCGCCGAGGTGCTGGAGAAGGCTCGCACGCTGCTCGACTGACCCGGACGGGCTCTGGAGGACGTGCGCGCGGATCCTGCGTATCGAGCCGGTACCGTTGATCTCTCCGTGTTTGTCATATCTTGGCTAGCGACACATCTCATGGGGAACACCGGCGATGGAACCGAAGAAGAAGAGACTGACCCTGGACCTGGACCCCACCTTTCAGCGACGGCTCAAGAGCATCGCCGCGTTGAAGGGCCTCAGCATGCGGGCCTACTGCCAGGCCGCCATCGATCGGGAGTTGGCGAAGGACGAAGCCAGCGGGCTGGGGGGCCTGCTGGCGGACAGGCCCGACCACCGGCTGTTTGCGGAACTCCGGCAGGAGATCTTCGCCGGGACACCACTTCCCGGCAGTTCCGCTGACCTGATCCGCAAGGCCCGTGAGATCAGGGACGCCGAGACCGAGAGTTGGGCGTGAACGGCTCGGTCGTGGTCGACGCAAGCCTCGCGGTGAAGTGGCTCGTTGAAGAGGACGACTCGGACAAGGCGCACGCGCTCCTCCAATCCTGGGAAGCCCGGGACGTCACCCGTATCGCGCCGCACCTCCTGCCGTTTGAGGTCGCCCATGCTCTCCACCGGCGCACGCTGCGCGGTGAATTGAAGGCCGGTGATGGCGCCCGCATGATCGCGCGGTTGCTCGAGTCGCGCCTCGAGCTCCGTCAGCCGCCGGGCCTCCACGTCAGGGCGCTGCGGCTCGCAGGCCAACTCAACCAGAGTGCCGTCTACGATGCCCATTACCTGGCTCTGGCGGAGATGCTTGGCTGCGAGCTATGGACCGCCGACGAGAGGTTCTATCGGGCGGCAAGCCCGGGCATAGACGTCGTCCGCTGGTTCGGAGCCTTCGCGGGGTCGGAGTAGCGGGCACCTAGACGCACGTCTTCGGCGAGACCGTCGCGCGGCCGCGGAACGGATGGACGCCGGGCCGGGCACCGGACCTGAGAGCGACCGGGAGCGCCGGTTCCGCGTCGTCGCCGCCGATCCCAGGTGTCGGTAGTTCTCGGGGAACCAGGTCCTGCACGTGCATCTCATGACCCCCAGTCCGTCAGACTGATGGTCTGTCCCCATAGCCCCGATGCGCTCGGGGTCGAACTGCCTGGCGATGCGCGCGACGATCGCGTCGATCTCCTTCCGTCCTCATCATCACGGCCTCTTGATGCGATGATGCGGCCATGTGATGATGCTCTCATGAGGACCACGGTCACCATCGACGACGACGTGCTGGCGGTCGCCCGTGCGCTGGCGGACCGGAACGGGACCAGCCTTGGCAGCGCCCTGTCGGAGCTGGCAAGGCGTGGCTTCCGCCCTTCACCGGCTCCGGGCGATCAGGCGGACGTGGGCCTCTTCCTGGTCGCTGGCGACGCCGATCCGATCACGAGTGAGGACGTCTACCGGGCGCTGAGCGACTGGCCGTGATCGCGCTTCCGGACGTCAACGTGCTGATCGCCCTCGCCTGGCCGAACCACGTACACCACGCCGCCGCCCGGTCCTGGTTTCGGGAACATCGGGACGGTGGATGGGCGACGTGTCCGCTCACCGAGGCGGGCTTCGTGCGGGTCTCGTGCAACCCGGTCGCGGTGCGGCACTCCGTCACGCCTCTGGACGCCATCGCCGTCCTCGGGAAGATCACACATCTGGGCTCTCATGCCTTCTGGCCGATGGACCGCTCCCTCCTTGATCTGCCGGAGGCCATCGGCCCCCGCATCCAGGGATACCGGCAGATCACCGACGCCCTCCTGCTGGCCACCGCGATGCAGCGGGACGGGCGCCTCGCAACACTGGATGGTAGCCTCGCGGGCCTGGTCCCCGCCGGGGCCAACCGCTTCCTCTACGTCATCCCCGTGTAGGGCTCCCGCTCCGGAGGCGCGGAGAAGGCGAAGCGGCTCTTCCTCCCGACGACATTGTCGGGCGGGCGCCCGCCGCGAGCTGCGGTGCTGAACAGACGCCTCGGTGATTATGTCCGGCTCTCCGCGCGGGAGAGACGATACGGTGGCGGCCGCTCACGACGACCCGCGCCACTGACCCCCAGTCCATGAGACTGAGGCTCCCGCGACGGCCGCCCCGGACGCGCGTGACGCCCCAAGGGTGAAGAGGGCCTCGTCGGCTGTTGCACCCCATCCGCGGCAGCCCGGCGGAACTGGCCACTCCCCGAGGTACCCGTCCGCGGGTCTTGTCGTTCGACGTCGACGGCATCGAGGCCGTCGGTCGGCATGTGGACGCCTTGTCGGCGTTTGCTACGCGTCGTTACCGTCGATGCATGAGGTCAGTAGGGATCGACGCGTTGAAGCGCCGCTTAAGGGAATACGTTCGGCTCGCCGCGTCAGGAGAGACGATTCTGGTAACGGATCGCGATCGCGTGGTGGCGGAGCTCGGTCCTCCGCCGGAGACCAAGAGTGCGATCATCGCCGATCCCCTGCTGGCTGGCTTGGTTCGAGGCGGCGTACTCACTCCGCCGGTCCTCTCCGCTTCCGGCCGGCCACGCAAGCCGCCGCCGGTCGCCCGGCTGGACGACCTCCTGGCCGAACTCGATGAAGCTCGGTGCGATCGACTCCCGGGAGCGGGGCAACCTAGAGGCTGAGGTGCTGGTTGGTGACGAAGCGGCGCTCGGAGACGCCTCGGACTGAGTCCGTACTCGCCGCGCTCCCGTTGCCGAGCACCACGAGTCCACGATGGCTAGGCGGCTTGCCCCGCATGCTCTAGTGCCGACGCGACGCGCGCCTGCGTGTCTCGGGAGCCGTACTCCGTCGCCATGGTCGTCAGTCGGTCCGCGTCGAACCGGCGACGCGCCACGGCACGGGCGAGAGCAGCGGTGAGGTCGTCCCGATCGGCGGCTGCCTGCTCCGCGTGTCGGAAGAGGTCGATCACGAACCACTCCGGTGAGGGTCGTCTAGGGAACGACACGCGTCGCAGCAGGAAGCGACGGCCGCCGAGCGTGAACTCGCCGGAGCGCTTCGTGTTGTAGACGAGCTGGGCGGCAAACCACGCCGACGTGCCGAGGCCGAGCGCGTTCCACTGCTCGGGGCCGGTGAGCACGAAGGGCCCGCCGACAAAGGCCCGCATGATCGCCTCATCGGTCGGAGGCACGACACCGAATCGACCCTCGTCGGGGTGCACGAACAGACCGCGCGCGAGCGGCATGAGCTCCCCCTCGTCCACGAGCCGGCGAGCCAGCCGCGACGGGTTCGTGCTCCATTGCGAGAAGTCACGCGTGCGGTAGACACGGCCCCGCCTCAGCATCGAAACGTCGGTTGGCATATCGGTCATCTCCTGGAGGAGGGCCCACGGCCGCTGGGCCTGCGTGCGCCGCGGCCCGTTGCGACGGAACGCCGCCGCGGGACCCGCCTCGGTGACTCCACATCGCGGTCCGGGCGCCCGCGGTCAAGTCGTCTTATGTCCGCGCGTCGATCCAGGCGGACGCCTCGAGAGGTCGCGCGACGCCGTTGCCGAAGAATATACTGTTCCTTACATCTGTTGCAGTGTAAGGAACCGTGCATGGAAGTGTCGGCACGCCTCAGCTCCAAGGGCCAGGTCACGATCCCGCGCGCGGTCCGTGACGCGCTCGCCATCAAGGCAGGCGACGAGGTCCTGTTCCGCGTCGAGGGCGAGCGAGCGATCCTCGCCCGAGCTCCCGATCTGCTCGGGCTCGCCGGATCCGTGAGCGTGCCCGCGGCTCGTCGCGGCACCCCCTGGGACGAGATCGTGCGCGAGACGAGGCGAGCGAGAGCGGTGGACCGCCTATGACGGCTCTCGTCGATGCCAACGTGCTGATCAGACATCTCACGGGGGACCCGCCTGAGCAGGCGGGCCGCGCAACGAGATTCCTCGAGCGAGCCGACAAGCTGCTGCTACCGGACCTGATAGTGGCCGAGGTGGCCTACGTGCTGGAGTCCTACTACGAGGTCGCGCGCGATCAGGTCGCGGAGGCGCTGCGCGCGGTTCTCTCGTTCCGGGCCACCCGCGTGCTCGACGCGGCTCTCCTCCATCGCACCGTCGAGCTCTACGACCTACACCGGCTGGACTTCGCCGACGCGTACCTGATCGCCACGGCCGAGCGCACGGGGATCGGGGTGGTCGCCTCCTTCGATCACGATCTCGACCGGGTCGACACGATCCGGCGCAAGGAGCCCTCGTGACGAATGTCCCGAGGCAGCCGCCAAGGCGCCCGGAACAGGCGGCTCGGCTATTGAGTAGTTCTAGCGCGAGATCGCAAGGATGAGGTCAGAGTACGGGTCGAGCGCTACCGGAACGGCGGGCCCTTGGCATCACGTTGGTGGTGCTTGGGGCTGTGCGCGCCGCCGCGCCTCACGACGTTGAGGTGCCGTCACCGGGCCCGGCGCAGTGGTTCCACATGACGGTCCGGCCGTCGTGTGGCCAGGTCGTAGTGCGCCTGCAAGTTGATCCAGAAGTTGGGCGTGGTCTCGAATGCGCTGGCTAGCAGCCACGCCGTCTCCGGCGTGATGCCACGCTTGCCGCGCACGATCTCGTTCACTCGCTGCACGGGCACGCCGATGCTGTTGGCGAGCGCGACCTGCGTGAGGTCGAGTGGCTTCAGGAACTCCTCCGCAAGAACCTCGCCAGGGTGGGTGGGGGTCCGGTTCGCTGGGAGCATCTGTGTACCTCCTACGTGTGGTAGTCAACGATACTCACGCCGGATGCGTTACCCGACTCCCACCGGAACACGATCCGCCACTGTTCGTTGATCCGAATGCTGTATAGCCCTCTCAAGTCGCCCCGCAACTGCTCCAGTCGGTTCCCCGGTGGCGACCTCAGGTCCCGCAACGAGTCTGCGGCGTTCAGCATGTCGAGCCTGCGAACCGCCCGCTCCCGCAGCTGCTCCGGAATCCGTCGTGCGCGGCCGCGCCCGTGGAATAGGGCTTCCGTCGCGTCGTCACCAAACGACTCGATCACCCATGACCTCGCCCGCGCCCACCCCGGGAACAGGCTAGCATGGATACACGGTAACCATGCAAATGCGACGCTCGCGTCGTCCGAGATGACGGCGATCGGTCAGGCTGCGGGCCACAGCCTGAGCGTGGAGCGTGGCCGACCTTGGTGTACGTTTGTGCTGGACAACTTACCGAAAAGGTCAAGACGGCAATGGCATCACATAGCACCTTCCGTCCGTATGGCGAGCCTCTGGGCGTTCGCCTCGTCGACTCGCTGCAGAGCGCCGGCCTCGATCTGTTCAGCTCGGCGGACGCTCACGGAGAGGCGGGACAGCTCGGGCTCAGTCGCGGGCACGTCTCGAAGCTGCTCCATCAGCTCACGGAGGCGCGTCGGCTCACCCGGGTCAAGAGAGGGCTGTATGCGATCAACGACGCGGTGACCAGGAGTCCACGCGTCCACCCCTTCGCTATCGGCACCTCCCTTGTCACGCCTTCAGCGATTAGCCATTGGTCGGCGTTGCAACACTGGGGACTCACCGAACAAGTGCCGGGAGCGGTGACCCTCTCATCTCCGCGACGCACGTTTCTGCCGACCGGGCAGGTGGAGGCTACTCACGGTCTGCGCGCCCGGGTGGTGGCGGAGACGCGTTACCAGGTCGTCTCGATCGTGGAGAGCAGGTTCTTCGCAGTCACCGACGTGTGGATGGACGAGCGAAGCCGCGTGTCAGTCCTTGACCGTGAGCGGGCGCTGCTCGACGCCTTCCAGCACTTCCACGTCTTCGGTTCGCTCTCGGTAGGGCTGGGGATTCTCGACGACCATCTCCACGACCTCGACGTCGACCGGCTCGTGCATCACGCGATCCGCTTGGATATCGGCGCGGTCGCCAAGCGCCTCGGCTGGGCGCTGGAGCGGCTCCAGGTGCCGGAGCGAGCGCTGAAGCCGCTGCTCACCCACCCCGTGAAGGGTGACACCCCACTCGAGCCGGGAAGGCCCGCACGCGGTCACCACGACCGGCGGTGGCAGGTGATCGAGAACCTCGCCACGCGATGAGCCGTGCACGGCTCCAGCTCCGGGCGGCCAAAGCAACGGCCGGCGCCGGTGAGGCGTAGTGGGCATCCGCTCCCACCGGAGCGTGTCCCCCTTGTCTACGGCGGACGCATACGCTAGCTCGACCGCGGCTACGTCGCGGGCTATTCGGTACGAGGCCTCTGGGCACTCCCTCAGGGTCGAGCGCTTGATGCTGGTCACCGGTGACCAGCTACACCGACTGCAGGAACAACTCGCGGGATCCGTCGGCGACAGGGCGGAGAGACACGCTCTGGAGCGTACCCGTGTGCACTCGCTGGTTGCGGAGCACCGCGGACGCGTAGACGACGCCGGTGCCGAACTCAGCGGTCGTCTCGGCTGCTCGACTCGGATCCATCGGAGCTCGGCGGATTCTTGGGCTTCAGGTCTTCGGTAAAGGGGTTCCTGGTGCCCTTCGTCGGGTTCTTCTGAGGACCCTTGCCGATGGCGCCCGCCTGCTTCTCGACGAGTCTGCTCGCGCGCTGCCGCACGACCCTGTTCGACCCCTTGGACGCCATGCGTATCCCTCAATCGAGTCTCGGTAGAACTCGCGTTCTCGAACATAGCGGGTGACCAGCCGCTCGGCCAGCTCCCGCGGGGCGTCGCGCGCTGTCCTCAGGCCGGCGAGTCGGTCGTGGCGCGACCCCCAGTTCTAGAAACTGAGGCTCATTCTCGCTGCGGCGCCTGGTGTCTCGTGGTGCGACCCCCTAGCATCCCGACGTCCCACCGAGCACACTGGCAGTGTAGATCTCGGTGGTATCAGTAACATAAAAAAAAAAATTCACTTAGGTTGAAATCCGGCCAATTTGGGGCGTCTCGGTATTCGGCAGGGCTAACAAATGTGGCCATGTTGTGGCCATGGTCCGTCCAATTGGCCGGCAGACGTGTGCGCCTCCCTAGCGCGACTACGACGTCAGCGCGCCCGAGAGGTGCGGACAGGTCGCCCCTTGGCGGCCCTCATGACCGCGTCCGCGCCGCAGCGATCCACCCGGGGCTCCGGCGGGCGCGTGAGTTGGCGCCATGCCGGCGGCCTGCTCGAGCTTGCGAGGCGCGGGCCTCGGCCGTCAGGTGGCCTCCCACGATCGCCGTACCGTCTAGATTCACACGGGGAGGCGCTGCGTCGTCTTCGATCGCTCGCCCCCTGACGGCTGCTATGAGGTCCGCTACCTGGATGGGGTGCGGTTCAACGATGCTCGCCCGGCGGCGATCCCCCACCGGTAGCCTTAGTCGAGGGGCCAAGCTCCCAGGGTCGTGGCGTCCATCTCCGCCGACACTGTTCGCCGGTCGTGGCCGAGCACTGCCGTCAAACGGATGCGGACCTTGTTGCCCACAAGGAACGTGGGGCGCTCCCCGTGGCGAGGCCACCGTTGCAGGGCGACGGATCGAGACTCGACAGAGCTCGCCGGAGGGAGGTGCCAGTCTTCCTCTTTCGCGTCTAGGTTGAAGCCGAACCGTCTCCCCGGTAGGCCCGGCCTATAGACGCGACCGCGCCACTGTGTGATTCGCTCCTCGACATCACCGTAGTTGGATGCCGAGACGGCCACATACACCATCGCGGCGTTGGTATGGATCGAACCTCCTGAGCTGCCGTCCATACCCGCGATGCGCAGATCGATTCTCGGGGCAGACCGGACAATCATCTCGCTCGCGGTGAACCCCAACCACACCCCGAAGAGGCCACCCGCCAGCAGGCTGACCATCGACCACTGTGTCGGCATGATCTGCGGGCCGATGACGGCGATGGCCACCTCACCAGCCACGAGAGTGACAAGGCCGTAGGCGATTCTCTGGGGCGGTCGGATACGCATCACGGCTCAAGCACGCAGATGCACCTCGACAGGGCCGTGAGTCCCATCCGATCCCACCAGCTCTGCCTGCGGCACCTCCGGGGAGCCATTCCATGCTAGCCGAGCGGCAGTTCTCACGCGAACACCCCACCTGACGAAGGCATGTCCTCGTCTGGCTGAGCCGACAGCCCGCAAGAGTAACGTCGCCCGCGTCGGCTACCGGATGCTCGCGCCCGACGGGGAGGATCCGGCGGGTAGCCTCGCCGGACGGCGATGGGGCAATCACCTCGCCGACGGCCTGCCGACGCGCACGAGTCGGCTTCCGGACGCCACGGGCGGTCCCCGCTCCGCGGCCAGGTCGCGCCTCGGCTGTCCGAGTGGGCGCTCGAATCGGCAGGAGCGTGCGTGGCTCCACGTCCACCTGCTGCGATGTCCCGACCTGCATGCCCACCCTCAAACCCCGGCCTCCCGCAAGGTCCGCAGCGCCCTGACGAACGCCCTTGCGTTCTTGCCTGGGGTGCGCGACAAGTAGACCCGCGTCGACCGGGTAGACCGTCCCAGCGGAGTGTCCGGAACTCCATGAGCCACCCCTCTGTGCTTCCGACGTAGCGGTGGGGACGGTACGTCCGCTTCCAGGTGGAAGCGAGTCTGGAAAACGCGTTGAGCACAGATGACGAAGAGGCT
The DNA here is from genome assembly GCA_009843625.1 of Gammaproteobacteria bacterium. Classification (GTDB taxonomy): domain Bacteria; phylum Gemmatimonadota; class Gemmatimonadetes; order Longimicrobiales; family Gaopeijiaceae; genus BD2-11. The sequence goes on from VYDD01000156.1 coordinate 21,930, forward strand.
GCGATTCCTTGGTGGCTGGACAGCCCCGGATCGCGTTGATAGCTTTCGTAAGAGTTCCCCTCCCCCAACTCGATGACGGGCCGCTTCCGTGAGTGGATCATGACCACAAACCCCGAAGACCCCACAGGCCAGGTCGAACTCCTGCACCAGTGCCTCGCCGGCGACAAGAAACCGATTGGTTTCCTCCTAGGGGCGGGCTGCCCAATGGCAATTCGAACTCGAGCTCCAGGGGGCGACTCGGACGAACCTCTTATCCCCGACGTCGCGACTCTGACGGAGCGAGTGCGGGAGTGTATCGGAGGCTCTGGTGAGCTCGGCGCCCCGCTCACATGCGTTGAGGAACACCTGCGGAGCGATCGCGGTGGTAGCGCAACTGTCGAAGATGTGCTGACGCACATAAGGTCGCTCGCCGCGGTTGCAGGACAAGGGGAAGTGCGAGGTTTGACAGCTCAACAGCTCTCTTCGCTGGACAAGTACATCTGTGACGTGATCCACGATCTCGTGGACAAGGAACTTCCCGAGGGTGACACGCCCTACCATGTGGTTGCGAGATGGGTTAACTCTGTTCGCCGAGAGTTTCCGGTCGAGATATTCACTCCCAATTACGATCTTCTGATTGAGCAGGCTATGGAGGCGACGCGCACGCCCTACTTCGATGGCTTCCCAGGCGTTCAGAGTCCCCTATTCGACCCAGCATCTGTGGAAGACTCTCGACTACCTCCACACTGGGCACGGGTATGGAAGCTACACGGATCCATCAACTGGTACCAGAATTCCGTTGGAGATGTCTTTCGTAGCACAACTTCCGAAGGAAGAGATAGGCGCGTAATACACCCTTCCCACCTAAAGCATGAGGAGAGTCGTCGCATGCCATACTTGGCGATGCTGGATAGGCTTCGCAACTTTCTGCGGGAGCCAACGGCAGTACTCGTCCTGTGCGGATACTCGTTCAGAGATGGACACATAAACGATACAATCGCTCAAGGCCTACAGTACACCAGAACATCCATTGCATATGGACTGCTCTTCGGTAATCTAGAGAATTGCCCAAGAGCTATTGAACTGGCAAAGGACCACCCAAATCTCAACCTCCTCGCCCTTGATGGAGGCATCATCGGTAGTCGAGAAGTTGAGTGGTGTCGGACTGTAACTGGCTCGGCACTCGAGCTCCCTGGTGGGGCGATCAGTTGGTGTGCCATAGACGAGAAGGATGAGGCAGCGCTCCAACGAGGGCAGTGCCGATTGGGCGACTTCGCGGTGTTCACCGCGTTTCTCAGTAGCCTCTCCAGGGGCACGCAACCTACCGAGCACGGTGTCTCGCGTGGCTCGTGACCCAACATACCTGGGAGCAGTTCAAGACGTACAGGGTGCGACGGTCACGGTCCGGCTCGATGATGCGACCGTATCGGGCTTGATGTTCATCGACGGTATCGGGTATCGCGTTGGCCAGATCGGCAGCTTCATACGTATTCCGATTGGCTTCGTGGATCTCTTCGGCATCGTGTCGCAGGTCGGGGCAGGTGCTGTCCCAGAAGCGTTGGCCGCAAGTGAGCCTCATGGGTACCGGTGGATGAGGGTCCAGATGATCGGCGAAGGCCAGAAGGCCGGTGCATTCCAGCGGGGAATCTCACAGTATCCGACGATCAACGATGAGGCTCACCTCACCACAGCAGACGACCTCGCCCAAATCTACGGCGTTCCTCAGGACTCGAGCTTCCTCCGGATTGGGAGCGTCGCAAGCTCGAACTCGATTCCCGCTATGGTTGATATTAATCGGCTGGTTACCAGACACAGTGCGGTATTGGGCGCAACTGGATCTGGGAAGTCGACCACTGTCGCTGGGATCCTAACGGCCATGTCCGATAGAGACAGCTATCCGTCGGCGCGTGCCATCATCCTTGACATTCATGGCGAGTACCGCAGCGCATTCAAGGACCGGGCATCAGTATTCCGAGTGAATGCTGATCCGAAGGCCGGTGAGAGACAGCTATACATTCCATACTGGGCCCTGTCGGCTGATGAGCTTCTCCAGATGACGCCGTTCCAAGGCATCACTGATGCTGATCGAGCCAGCGTACTCGAGCGCATACGTGCCCTAAAGGTCGAGTCCCTCGCCATGCAAGAGCGAAGCGGCGTCACAGCGGACACGCTTACCGTTGACTCACCAGTACCATTCAGCATTCACCGGCTGTGGTATGAGCTTTGGCGCGAGGTGCTCTCGACGCATACTGTCGGACCCAATTCGAATCAGAGCCGCGAGACTGAAGCAGTTGCTTGTGACGAAGAAGGGTCTCCGAGAGTCGGCGACATCATGAGCGTCCAGCCTCCCGAATATCGGGCGCTAACGTCCGGCGGGGATGACCGTGTTTACTCCAGTGGCTCCGCATTGAACATCCGCAGACAATTGTTTGCGACTGCCAGCCTCCTTCGGGACCCACGGTACGACTTCTTGTTTCGACCTGGGCCATGGTGTCCCTCACCAGCCCACGCGAATCTCAACGCTCAACCAGAAAGCGATCTGGACGATCTCCTGTCTTCGTGGATTGGAGCCGATAGGCCGATCACGATCTTGGACCTATCGGGCGTACCCGCGCTCATCCAGTCGGAACTCATCGGAGCGCTACTCCGGCTGCTGTTCGACGCCTTGTTCTGGGGCCGCTACCTTCCCGAAGGTGGCCGCCAGAGGCCCTTGCTGATCGTTCTCGAGGAAGCCCATGCGTACTTGAGCGCCGCTGGTAACAACGCAGCCGCGACATCGGTCCGCCGCGTCGTCAAGGAAGGCAGGAAGTACGGGCTGGGAGCCATGATCGTAAGCCAGAGACCGTCAGAGCTCGACTCCGGGATCCTCTCTCAGTGTGGCACGCTCTTCGCCATGCGTCTCGCGAACTCTACCGATCGGTCAGACGTTACGGCTGCCGCCAGCGACAATCTACAGGGCCTCTTCGACATGTTGCCATCTCTGCGCACAGGAGAAGCTGTCGTCGTTGGTGAAGCTGTGAACCTCCCCATGCGAACGTTGATTGATGTGCCTCGGCCGGAAGGTCGCCCCGAGAGCGACGATCCCGTGGTCCACGATCCCGCGGCGGAGACGGGCTGGAACGCTCCGATGGAGGGCGAAGACTATCAGGAGCTACTCCGCCGGTGGCGCCGAGAGCGCGCCACTGAAGGCGGTGGGCGCGAGAAGCCTCAAATGAAGGAGACGGCAGGTGAATAGAGTGCCGGTGAGTTCAAGCAATCTTGCGGCCATCGGTTACGATCCAAACACTCTAACGCTTGAGGTGGAGTTCCTCCGTGGTGGGGTGTACCAGTACTTCGATGTGCCATCACATGAACACCAAGCTCTGATGCAGGCACCATCACATGGCGAGTATTTTAGTGCGCACATAAGGAACAACTACCGGTACGCCAAGTTGTGAGCACATAATGGCGGCCTGGCTTGAGTCCTTGGAGAGACGACGACCAGAGGCCCCCGGTCCATGACTCCGCCGCGTACGGCAGACATGAACCGGCGAGCGTCCCGCTTTTTCGCAATCCTCCACGCGCATCTGCAAGTGAGGCCTGAGATGACTCAGATCGATGTCGGACGCAGACTCCTTGAGCGGATGCGCGATGGTGCTCTTGCTAGGGCGGAGTTGACACAGATGCTGGTAGCTGAGCGCGACCGATGCGTGGCCGAATCAGCGAGAGGCGAAGATGCGGCCTATGGTTGTGCCCACGCCGCGGCGATCCACTACGGTATCCCGACAGAGATGGCGCGCGGCCTGATCGCCGAGGCGGACGAGCAAACCTAGTTTGGAGCCGCGCGGCGGGTAGGCGGGCTGACGTCAAGGACGATGACCGAGATCCTGGCCGCTTCCTCTATGGTCAGCGCCTCCTCCAGCCGCCTCCCCAACTCATCGGGTGTCGAGGGACGGCTCCCTGTCGGCGGCGCCTGCATGACGCCGTCGTTGAACCAGAGCACCACGAAGATGCCCTGGCCGGAGGTCTCCGCGTCGCGTGTGTACTGCTCGATCAGCTGCGTCTTGGCAGCACTCCAGACCTCCCGATGCGTGTCCTTCTTGATCTCCAGGGGGACGCTGAAGCTGCCGTAGGAGACGCGGATGTCGGACCGGCGTCTTCCCGCGTGCTGCCCCTCCGGTTGAGCATCCACGCCGCGAGGCAGCATCGCCCGCAGCCGGGCGAGCAGAGCGTCCCTGCATGAGTCCTCGTGCTTGGGCTTGATGGGGTGGCCGTAGGCATCCTCGTTCCAGTACTGGCGCCACTCGTCGGTGTTGCCGGTTCGGACGGTCGAGCCGATTCCGTGCAGCCGATGGAGCACGAGGGCGGCCAGGTCGCGGGCGTTCGCGGGCTCCTCGTCTTCGAGCGCGCTGTGGAGCTGTTCGAGGTCCGGGTGGCGGTATCCGGCGTCGCGGTGTATGACTCGCTGGTCGTCGCGAGCTCGCGCGAGCTGATCGTGCCAGGCGGCGATACCGGGGTCGGACAGCAGAGCGTCCAGTGCCCGCATGGCGTCCTCGCCGGGCAGGGCGCTCAGGCGCCGGATCAGGCGTTCGATCCTCTCAGAGGCGGGCTCAATCGCCACCCACTGGTCGGAGTCGGGCGGGGCAGACGAGCGGCCCATCACTGAGATGAGCGTCCGGAGCGCCTGAGCGCACTCCTCGTAGCTCGGTGACGGCAGTGCGGCGGTCGAGTCGCCGGAGCCGAAGAATGCGGCGAGCGCTCGCACCCGCCGCTCTCGCCCGCGGACGAACTCGTCGAGGCGGTCTGTCGAGGACTCGGGCGCGGCGACGAGAGCCGCAGCCAGCCAGCGGACGCGCTGGGCGACTTCCATGCTCTTCGCGGAGAGCTTCGCCTCGATGAGATCGAACAGGCGCGACCGGTCCGCGAAGCCGAGGGCGGACCAGAGCAGGCGGTCGAGTATCGTCAGCTTCGCGAGGCCGGCGCGCAGCGGGAAGGTCTTCAGCACGCTGAGCGTGGCCTCGAGCTTCAGATCGGGCGTCTCGAGCCGGTCGACGGCATCCAGAGCCGCGGCGTAGCTGCCGCCATGGCGGATCGCGGTTGAGAGGCACCGCGCTGCCACGTCCGCGACGACCGCCGGGGAGCGATCCGCCCACCGAGCGTGCCAGCGCGGGAGCCCGTTGAACCCCGGCGCACTGCAGTAGAAGAACGCCAGAGCTGTCCGGACCAGTCGCTCGTCCAGCTCGTCCAGCCGCTCCGGAGTCTCCCGATCGAGGATCTCCACGCCGGCAAGGAACGGGAGCGCGGAATAGTGCATCCGGGATGCCTGCTTCAGCCGGATGATCTTCTCCACGCCCGGCACGTCGCTCCGCCACACCGTCCCGCGCAGCCCGGCCAGGGCGGCATCGACGAGGTCGCGGTCACCGCCAAGGCGGTCTAGGAGGCGCTCCTCGGGACTCGGGTTCCTCGTCCAGTTGTTCCCGTGGAGGAAGTAGACATGGCCTAGGAATCGGAGCAGCGCGAGCGGGGCACGGTTCTCGCGCAGGGCATCGGCCTGGGCCCGGACGTAGGCCGTCTCCTCGTCCGCCTTCTCGCGGGCGAGCGCCTCCCGATCTCTCGCTTCGCTCAGCCGGGTGGCCCGCAGTGCCTCTCGCTCGGCGCGCCTCGCGATTCTGTCACGCAGTTCCGCGAGGCGTCTCTCGAGAACCGCATGCCCGCGGATGCGCTCCTCCAGCACGTCGAAGCCGATGCCGCGGTCGGTGACCCAGTGCGGATGCCCGCGTGAGGAGACGTCCAGGAGTTCCTTGGCGACCACCGGTCGCGACGGGGCGAGCTCGATTGCCTGCTCGAGGCTCCACGACGCCAAGTCGGTAGGGAGCTCGCTCCCGTGCAGCGCATCCCAGACGGCCGTGGAGTCCTCGAGGAAGCGATCGCTGTCCCGACACCGCTCGAGGCCCTCGAGGATCAACGCCTTCTGGAGATCGGGACGCTGCTCCAGCCATGCGCGGACCTGTACCGGCTCGTCGCTGGTGTCATGGTGTCGCTCGGGAGAGGGCGCAGCCGCCCGCAGCCAGTCGTAGAGGCGCGGCGTCTCGAGATCGTCGCCGAAGGCGGCGAGCCCGCGCGCAAGCAGCTCTAGCGGGAGCGAATCAGCCCACAGCGACTCCAGCGTCACCAGCGCCTCGGGGAGGTGCTCGGCGAGCCGGTCGAGGAGCGCCGCGACGTCTTTGGGCGACGACCGGTGGGTCAGGTCGAACCGCCAGAAGCGGTCGTAGTGCCCTACGACATCGTAGGGAGTGTCTCGGGGCCCCACCAGGTATTCCCACACGTCGCCGGGACCGACCGTCCGCGGGTAGAGGCGCGACAGCAGCGCTCCGCGCATCTCGTGGTCCGGATCGGCGATCGAGCCCGCGCGGATCTCCTCGAGAAGGGCGACGAGGTCGCCGGCCCATCCATCGCCCTCCTCCGTGGAGTGGAGCACCGCCCCCAGGGCTAGGTCGCCGACCTCCGGCGGCCAGGTCGGGTCGTGCATCAGCGCGAGCAGGGCAGGGACTAGGTCCGCGTGGCGGCTCCCGTCCCGCAGGAGCGCCAGCACCAGCAGGAGGAGCTGCCTCTGGCTCGGGTCGCGAGCCGGGTCCGACAGGATGCCGGCGAGCGTCGGCTCCATGTCGGGGGCCGTGAGCGCGCCGAGAGCAGTGGCAGCGTCCACCCACGACACCTCGCGCCAGAGCTGGTGGAGCGCCTCACGTCGACTGAGTGCGAGCAGCAGCCTGCCGCGCTCGTCGGGGGAGAAGGCCCCGAGGTCGCCGTACAGCGCCGCCCCGAGAGGATCGCGGCCGATGAGGAGGTCGCGGGCCGCGCCGCTGTGGGTCGCAAGCCACCCCGAGAGGCCCCGCATCTCGGTGACCATGGCGCCGTCCGCGCCGCTGATCAGCGCCAGTACCCGCCGTGCCGGGAGGCCCTTCGCGATGCGCCGAGCGAGATGCCTGGCACCGAGGAACTCCGCGACGTGCCGGTGCACAGGCGCGAGCCGGCCGTCGCCGGCACCCGTGAACAGCCTCGTGCCGAGCGCGTGATCCAGTGCGGATGCATCGGGGTAGGCGCACTCCGCGAGGTCGATGTAGTCGGGACCGGCCGCGCCGCTCCGCCGCGCGTAGCCGGCGGCGCCCGTCACGAGGTGCGTCATGCAGAGGTAGCCGGCGGCGTCCAGCAGCCTCTCGGACGGCGGGGGCGAGCCCGCCCCGGCGTGCTCGCTGTTGTGCTCTGCGGCCATCTGGCGGCACGCCATCTCGAACGTCTCGCGACGGCTTCCGGGCCAGCTGGCCTCCCTCGCGACGACGTCGGCCAGCATGTCGAGGGTCTGTGGGTTGGTGAGCAGGGCCTCGATGCTGCGTACGCGCGCCTGCTCCACAAATCCCCGTGCGTCGTCGATTCCAAAGTGGCCGTCCAGGATCCGCTCGATGTCGGAGCGGCTGAGCGGGTCGAGCCGCAGAACGGCGACGCTCGCGCCGGGGGCGACGGCATCCAACCTCGAGCGGTCGCTCTCGCCGAGCCAGTCCGCTTCCCGGCACGACAGACGGAAGCGCGGGGATCCGAGGGCATCGAGGTGGCGGCGAACATCATCGAGGGGCGTGCGCGTGTCGACGGAGCCGGCGCGCACCTCGTCGAGGCCATCGATGAAGATCGTCTTGTCGCGCCACTCAGGGTGCCGGGTCGGGTCCAGTGTCAGGAAGTCGCGGGCATCGAGCATGATGGCGGTGTCGCCGACTTCCTCGGACTCGCGCCGGAAGGCCGTGGTCTTCCCGGAACCCGGATCGCCGAGCAGGACGTAGGCCGGTTCGGACCGGAACGCGCTCAGGGCCTGGGGCTGCGGCGTTGTGGACGAACCCTCGGCGCGCCGCAGGACCCGTGTGCAGGTGCGCTCGACGACCGGCCTCACGGTTCGCCGAGCCATTCGTCGGCGGGCGTCGAGAGGAATTCGTTGAGCGGTACTCCTTCCTCCCCGACGACCAGCGGCCGCGGCGCGCCGAAGCGCTGCTGGAACGCGCGCATGGCGTCTTCGTTCGCGCGACGTTCGCCGCTCTTGACCTCGATCCCCACGACACGCGGGCCGCGCCGGAGAACGAAGTCGATCTCGTGCCGACCGTCTCGCCAGTAGTGGATGCCGACGCTCGCCGAGGCCGTGTTGACGAGGTGCGCCCCCACCGCGCTCTCGACGAGCCTGCCCCAGAAGGTGCGGTCGGCTCTCGCCTCATCGAAGGAGTAGCCGGACGCGGCGGTCATGAGCGCCGTGTTGAGCACGTTGAGCTTCGGACTCGATGCCCTGCGGCGCGGGGTGCTCCCGGAGTGCTGCGACAGCCCCGTGAGCAGGCCCGCCGACGACAGCAGGTCGAGGTAGCGCGCGAGCGTCGTCGTGTTGCCGGCGTCGTGGAGCTGGCCGAGCATCTTGTTGTAGGAGAGGATCTGCCCGGAGTGGGAGGCCCCGAGCGCGAAGAGGTTCTTCAGCAGGGCGGGCTTGTCCACCCGCGTCATGGCGAGCAGGTCACGCTCGAGGTGCGGCTCGACCAAGGCGTGCAGGATGTAGTCCCGCCACCGCGCCTCATCCCGGATGAGGGCGGCGGCACCGGGGTAGCCGCCGAAGTAGATGTACTCGTCGAGGGTCAGGTCGAATGCCGCGGCGATCTCGGAGAAGGCCCAGTGCGTCATTCGGATCGGTTCGAACCTGCCGGCGAGACTCTCGCTCAGGCCTGACTGCATCAGGAGCGGGGCCGACCCGAGGACGACCACGTGGAGCGGCACGTCGTTGGCGCGGTCGGCATCCCAGAGGCCCTTGATGGTCTCGGGCCAGTCGTGGATCTTCTGGATCTCGTCGTACACGAGCACAAGACCGTGCGGGGACTCCCACGCTCGGCGCCGGGCATCTTCCCACGTGCGAACGACCCACGCCGGGTCGCGTTCGTCGGTGAGCGGAGCGGTGTTCCCCCGGAGCTCAGAGAGCACGAGACCAGGATCTGATGGTGGCGGCTCGTCGACCGCCAGGTACCGGCCGGGGCGATCGGTCCGGGCGAGCGCTTGGTGGACCATGGTGGTCTTGCCGACCTGGCGAGGCCCGGAGATGGCGATCAGCCTGTTCGGCGGCTCCGCGAGCCGGGCTAGCAGCGTGTCGGCGCTCGCTCGACGGAAGGCGTCCATCACGCGACATTACTATCTTGAGTAAGAATACTCAATAGTATCTTACCGACGCGGAACGACCTCGGGCTGCCGAAGCGGATCGCGCGCCGCTGGCTCGATGAGCACCTCGTTGACGTGCGTGCGCGACGGCCCGACGCGGGTGGCAACGCGAGGTGAACGACTGATGCGACGCGGCAACTCGGTCCTCGTGGTCCTGCCCGAGGACGGGAACCGCCCGACCGCTCACCACAGCGGGCAACTCGCCGCGGGAAGGCGTCGAAGCCGCCTCCGGGAGTGCTCAGGTAGCGGTCCGGTCGGCCCTCCCCCGTGCTACTGTTCGCTGTGCTCACCACCGCGAGAGGGGGGCGGCCGATGAGACGACTCACGCCCGACGAGATTGAGAATGCCCGGGCGGAGCTGCGCGCCATGCGAGAGACGATCGAGTCCCTTAAGGCGAGCGTTCCGCCTTCCTTTGCCCGAGAGTACGTGGCGACGATGGACAAGTCGCTCGCCGAAGTCGAGCGGGTGTTCGAGATCGGAACGGTCAAGTGACTCACATTGCCCGAGGCCTACCTGGAACCCCTCAAGGCACAAATCGCTAAAGCGTGCGGAGTGCTCGTGGCCGCAGAGGACGCGCTCCTAGCCGCGTTGGCGAGTAGTAGGCGTGACAACCAACGTTCTTCGGTCACAGGCGAGCAAGCCCTGGAGAAGCTTGCCGAGTCGAAGCTCGCCGAGCGTATCAGCGACCTCGTGCAGCTTGCGGAGCTCGGTTCTCGACTCCCACGCTGAATTCGTCAGGCAGCGAGCGCCGGCGATAGCGAACCCCATCCCGGCAGAATACAGGCCTGAGTCCGCGCTCGTGCCTCATGCCTGTCCGCCCATTCGACGCGGCCACGGGCAAGCGGCCCCAGTAGTCAGGCTATGGCTCGTCGATCGGGGCTACCGCACGGGTGTAATGTGTCTCTGGTCGTCGCCGGCGGCTACCTGTGCGTAGACCCGCTCCGCCACCCCGGCCCGGTAAGACGTGAGCGTCCACACCATCGCCTTGTAGGCGTTCGAGGCGAAGGAGTCTACGGCCCACCGGGCGGCCTCGCGGAGTCGATGTCCGAGAACTCGACCTCGGCCTCCCGCAGCGCCCGCCGCATGTCCCGGTCGATGAGGCACTCGTACTCGACCTCCCGGTCGATGGGGCCGCTCACATCCCACAGCACGGCCTTCAGCACGCGTGCTCTCCGCCCCCGTCGTGTCGCCTCCGGTTCCCCGTGTCCGCCACGCTCACGTTCAGGCCTCCCGCGGTCAGTCCGCCTTGAGCAGGGGCTGGAGGTCGAGATCCTGGTAGAGGCGCCATCGGGAACCGGTCTCCGTGCACCGGAGGATCGTGAGCTTCCCATCGCCGAAGGCAACCGCCCATAGTTCGTCGATGCCCGGAAACGTGATGCCGCCAAAATCCAGCGGCGAGTCGTCGAACTCGGTCACGCCCCGCAACTGCGTCGCGGCCTCGCCCTCGTCGAGGATCACCACGAGCCACCTCGAGGCCGCCATACCAGCCCACTGGTCGCGCTCCAGCTTGTGGTCGATGGACCGCTGCACAGCCGAGACTAGTGCCGAGACATCGGTCACTCTCGAGAAGTGCGATACGGAGGTCACGAGGGTGATGCGCAGGCTTCCACAGCCTGCGCCGGCGGGCTCCTTCGCGAGGATGGAGACCCTTAGGGGCGGCTCCGACTTGAGCAACTCGTTCTTCGCCCACCGCCACTCGCGGCTGATTTCCTCCTCGCAGATCGCTTCGATCGGCGCATCGTCACCCGGGCCGAACTCGCCGTTCTCGACGCGCGCCAGGACCTCGGCCAGCATCTGGCGCACCCCGCTTACCGAGAAGGCATTGTCACCCGTGTAGTCGTTCAGATGGCGGTTGTCGGCGACGAGGACACGCCAGTTGTGGGAAAGCCCGGAGACGCCCCGGCGGCTGCGCGCGTTGCTCACCCCCCGGCGGCCCCCGTCGGTGTGCATCGTGGCCTCGACATCGGCCGAGCGCCCGTCAGGGAGAACAACGCCGAAGTCCGCCCGGCGCCCCGTGCCCTGCGGCCGCTTCTCGATATTCGCCTCCGGGATGACCGCCCGTATCGCGGCCGCAGCCATCTCCTCATCGGACCGAAGGTCGATCCCTTGCAGGACGCGGAGGCCATTGTTCTGGGCCCACTGGTTCCACGAACGAATCCCGCCGTCATCCCGTGCCCCGCCGACTTCAGCCGACACCGACCACTCGATCAGGTCGCCCTCTTCCGTGAAGCGCTGGTCGACCACTATCGAAAGGTAAGGGTGATCCGCAGCTGCGAGCACCTGTGGCGCCTCGCGTTTCAGGGCCGCGCGCACGCGGTCAAGTGCCTGCTCCAGGGTTCGTGGGTCAAGCACATCACCGAAAGCCGCGGCCTCGGCATGGTCGGCCAACTGGTCTCCGTCCACGGCGGAACACCTCCAAGTGCCGGAGCTGACTCGCTGTTCGGCAGGCTGAGCCGGCGCAGGCTCTCCAACGATGGGCACCCGATACTCATGCTCGGACCTTGAGACCTGAGGGGGAAGGGCACCGGAAGAGCCGTCCTTGCCGGCCAGCCCGGCAAGCCTCGATGCGCATCCGCTGGTACGCGTCGCCCCACATCCCCAGCGTGGTGTCGCCGCCCCGACGATAGGCGGTACCACGGCGTCGACGTCAGTGGCCAGGATCCCAGGTGGGCGCCGAGTTCGCGCGCGAGCAACTCGCTCGCGGCGTGCTTGTCGATCACGGCCTCGATCCCGCGCAGTTCGCTGCGACCCGAGTACGCCGGGGGATGCCGTCGCCGCCCAGGCAGATCACGATCGTCCCGCGCTCGAGGAGCCAACGGACCGAGTTGGGGCCATATTGGGTGGTACGGGGTGGGTTCCGGCGGGACGACACGGGCTTAGGGCTCCAGAATCCCGCGATGCACAGGTACGAAACTGCCCCTAATGGGAGTAGACGGGACGTGACGGGATCGAGCTTGGCCGACTGGCAGTGTGGAGGTCCTAGGTCCACCAATGCCGACCGCACTTAGAACTCGTTCTCACAAAGCCACGTCGGCGGCGTCCCCGCCGCCGATTGGGCTGTCCAGCGGGGTCGGGATCGTGGAGTGGAGCGTGGGGGAACAGCGTCGTGGCCAGCTTCCGCAAGTCGGGCCACCGGAACGGCGTGTCCTTGAGCGCGCGGTAGTAGAGATTGAAGCTGTCCACGTAGACGTTTGGTGATCAATCGCTAGCCTCAAGGAAAGACAGAGACCGCCACGAGGGCGGCCTCCACCCTGCCGTCGAATCGACAGGGGCTGTGGGAAGATGTTAGTGCGAACGTTTGGAGCGGGGGAAGTGACTAGTCCCCGCTGCTGACGTGCCCAACGCCGCCAACGGGCTGTCCATCGATCGGGCTCGGCCCCACTGAGACGACTCTGCCAGACCGTGGTGCGTTCCCTCGCCCGGGCTTCGACCCCCAGTTGACGAAACTGAGAGTCACACCCTACGCGGGAGATCGACGACCGGCCGCAGGAACGCCTCGAGACGCGCTTCGTATTTGGCCGGGGCGCTGCGGGATCTGGAAGACCTCAGCAAACGCGGCTGAACTATTGCGCCCCGTGATCGCCTCGCGGTATCTGGCTGTCCTCACGCATCACCAAGGCACGTAAGGTCTCGAGCCCTAGAGTTCGATCTGGTACTGCCAAGTTCTCAAGAGTCCGTCAGTCGTCAGCTTCGAGTAGCTCTTCGCAAACGGGTAGATGATGCTTGCGGCGGTGTGCTCCAGCTCTCTCAGGTAGTAGAGAGCGAATCCAAGCACATGAGGTTTCGGGCCAGTCGGACACAAGTAGAGGTTCCCGAATTCCTGCTGGCGAGCGGCTGTCTCCTCACGCTCACGGGCCACGAGGTCATGTAGCTCCTGTGCCACCGCGAACGGATGGTTAGCGGAAGCGTAAAGGAACCGCTGTCGAGGGACGCTGCCGATTGACTCTCTTGCCTGATCAATGCGTAGTACATTCTCTTGGTACATATGCGGCTGTAGTGACGGCAACCCCGTCACCACGTACTTCTTGCTGGTCTTCTTGGCGTCGCAAGCGCTTGCGATCTGTTGGGAATCGTAACCCGTCCCGACCACCAAGATGTCGTCTTCTGTGCCAGAAGGGACGCGATGCAAGCCTTCGTATCCTGGAACTTGCATCACATCGACTATCGGACCGGTAGTAAACTCTGTATGTTCATCCGCGACATAGCGCATAGGATCGCTATACAGGATATCAAACGACCTCACTCCTACATCACGGAGTGCCCATAGCAGAATCAGCAAGTGGGGACGGATGAAACCCGTAATGTCTACACATATGCGGGCGTCGTGTAGTTGACTTTCCATGTTTCGAATAAAGTCAAGCATTGCAGGGGGATCGAACGACGCCTGAAGAGTCACGGCTTCTTCTGGTCTCTCTCCTTCGCTGATCTCGTATTCTTCGTGCACAATCCATATCTTATTGGAAGCCTGCACGGCTTCAAACGGCTCCTGCACTCGGACCGTCTTGTCGTAAGCAGACAATAGTATGTCCCAGGGCCCAGCTTGCGGTAGTTGCTCCGGCCTGTGTGCAGTTCGCTCGAACGCGTAGTAGTCAGCCCGACGGAGAGTGGAGAACACGCGTTACCCCAAGCTAGTCGTCGACTGCAAGAAGGGCTTGTCGCGCATGCGGTCCAGCGCCTCGGCCGAACGGAGCGTTCATCCTTGCAAGCCTCCGGGTCATCATTCTCGGAAAGGCTGCGGAGTGCTCTGGATCGAAGATCGCATTCATCTCAGCAGGACTTAGCCGGACTGACCCTCGCCGGGCTGTTGGAAGATCCCATTTGGGACTCAGAAGACGGTTCAAATGGAACTTCCCCTCCATCAATCGGGTATTGCGGTCCTTCTGTCCGTGGACTGCTCGGACGAGAAGTGCCCATTGCTGCGCCAAGTGCACGACGTCACGTGCCCTAGCCGAGCACGCAGTCAGGTCCGCACTGAAAGTCGCAAGGGAACTCTCGACCGGCTTGTTCGAGAATCGGAAGAGCCGGAACATGTCGCCGAGTCGCTGAATCGCGTCGTGTACGTGCATGCCGGCCTCGCCCGGAGGCCGTGCATCTGCGAAGAACCAAGCGGCTGCTTCCCGTACCCCCTTCTGCTGCGAGTCTAGCGATATGCGGCGGCCGAACAGCGGATCCTCGCCGTTAAACAGTGCCCACCGATAGGTGTTCTTGAGGATAATCAGGAGGTTTCGTGTCAGCCCGTCCGACATCGTGATGAAATCGTCAATTCCCGCGTAGTGGGTTGGCAACCGCATGTCGTCGTAGAGCTGCGCGCGCAGATCGGTGACATAGTGGGAGAGCACTCGCCGCTGTGCGTCGGTCGGCTCGGGCACATCGCCACGGCGAGCTCTTGGCGCCGTGTCCGCGATCGTGTGGGCCGCTTCAAGGACACTCCTCCCCGATGCCCATGCGCGATATATCAACAGCACGTTCACCTTCTCGAGAAGGGGGCGAGGTGGCACGCTGACGGCGTCGAGCACGAACTGAACGTCAGAGGGAGCCAGGGGTGCACCGTCGGCGGTCACGGGCTCCGATGAGAGCTGGCGAGCAAGAGTGCGGAGATATGGCCGTCGTGTGGGCTCATAGCGTTCGCGAACCATCTCTTCGGCGTGGTCCGGCGCAAGCTCTTCGACAAGGTCCTCGATGCGTGCCAGGCGACCCCTCTCGTCTGCCTCGACGCGCTCCTCCTCAATCCGACGATCGATTATCTCCCTACAAAACTCGCGATACTGGCCCCAGTACCTGCCCGTATACTTGCGATCGAGGAAGATCTCCTCGACTTCCGACCCGCGTTTGTTCTCTTCTCCAACTCCCAGGACCTGATGGGTCCGGAGGCCATATGTACGCACCCCGACGATGAAGGAAGTTCCCGCCCGCTTTTCCCTCACCAGAGTGTTGACGTACTTTTGCTGGTCCTCGTCGAAGTTCTCAAATTCGTCTATCAGATAGAGGAATGTAACGTCTTCGAGTGGTGAAAAGTGTCGGCGAATGGCTTCGGGTATCCCGAAGACGAGCGAACCAGGAGTGGACGAGAGCGTGAGATCCAGCGGCTGGTGACGGTTGAGAACGGCATTGTTAACCGCCGAATCGATGTTCTTGGTGAGCGATACGAGATGCTCACTGAGTGTCGATAGCGTGGTAGGGACTCGGTCATTTGGAGCGACGTAGAACAGACTCATGATGTCCCTGACCATGCTCTGTTCTTGTGCATCGTCAAGTGATTCGTGACCTATGATGATCTGGAACGCGCTCAAGGCCGCTTGAGCGAGCCAAACGTCCATGTATTGCGCGAAGACAGTCTGCCAAGTCTTGGAGTCTTGACCCCGCCCCTGGAAACGCAGTGAGTTGAGGCCGCTGCACAGGACATAGATTCCGAGGACACCGTCGTCCTTGACCTGGGCGATGGGATCGCTTGGTTGACGAATTGCCTGCACCGGGGCGGAAAAGTGGCGCATTATGTGCGTGCGACCGGTCCCCTTACCGCCGAGGACGAAGCGGGCGAGTGGGGATCGGACGCTGATGAAATCCGCGAACCCGCCTGGTGCCGGCCAGTCCACCCATGTGGAATTGATTTGTGTGTCAGTGAAGTCAACAGCCTTCGTGACCTCGAATGGGTTGCCGCGCGTTGAGTTCCGAGGGGCATTCATGTCCGGCGACAATCGTTCGCTTCCTTCGCTCACTGTTTCGGTATGCGCGGGAAGAGTGCACGCCACGGCGGTTGGGACTGCTCCGCCCAGAATATGGGCAACGTGTTGTCCGGGACATTGTGATGGAAGCCCAGCAAGAGCTGGCAATCGCCATGGCCGAGAGGGCCAGTCGGGTGCAGGCGCCTTCCGTAGTGGCGAGCCATTGCTTCTCCGTCGCTTTGTCGGAGGTCATTGCCCTGTTCACCGTATAGTTGCGACTCGGGCTCGAAGACACGGTACGTGTCGTCGAGCTCTGAGACGGTCGCCACCCGGTCGAAGACGGTCGCGTCCCTCAAGCGAGAAAGACCAGTCGTGGTACCGAACAGCGCTAGGTACCATACCTCCACCGAAACTGCGCTGCGGGTTGCAGCTGCTCGCAACCAGCGTACGGTTCCTCGGCCTAGGGCTATGGCCTGGCTTCCCGTCCCACAGAAGTCGTCCACGAAGATGAGGCGCCGCACCGTTGGAGAGCCCCACTCGGTCTTTGGATCACGGAGAGGGCCTGTAACTAGTTCGAGAGGACTGACAAACGCTTCCGTGGGGAGACTGTTCGCAAGTCGGAAGTCGTAGAGAATATGCGGTCCGCTCTCGGCGGGCGTACCGAGACCAAGGAAACGTGTTCTCTCGAGTTCAGTGAGAAAACCACTGTGTACTGCGGCAAAGTCCTCTCGATTCCCTAGCGCTGCTCGGACATCGACGGAGAGAGGACTTCGGATGAGGTCGCGGAACATCGCGCGCAAGAGTTGACGGACCTCGGTCTGCCCGAAATAGAGGAACTTCGAGAGAAGGTACAGGGCGTGGCGGCGCTCAGCCTCACGCGATAGTCGACCACCCGAGAAGTTACTCAACCACACTTCTAGCGTCGGAAGGGTGACATGATCCTCCCAGAGAAGTTCGTTCAGGTTCTTTACCTTCGACTGGAGCTCGTTAGGGCCCGTTAACGGCATGATGTGCAGGCTCCATCGTTTGCTTCTCCGGGGCGCCGGAGCCAGACGATGAACTCGTGATCGATACGCCCAGCCGTTGCATGGCGTCGAGTGAGGAGGCCGCGGCTGGGAATGCGATCAACCAAGGTTGCGACGGATTGGAGACCGATTGCACTGCCAGCTCGGTGGAGGATCTGGTCTGCCGGGAATGGTACGCCAGCAATCGTGCTCCGCCCCAAAGTCACCAGGAGATGGCCGCCCGGCCGGAGCAGCCGACGGCACTCTTCGACAAAGGACAACAGATAGTTGGAGTAGTCCGATGCCATTCGGGCACGCACCGGATTCGCACGATATATGGTGCGAACCAAGTCATCGACGTGGTGGTTGCCAGTCATCAGCGGCCCAAGTTCAGTATCGCTCCTAGGGACTGCCTCGGTCCCTAGTGTGCGACGGTCGAGATGCCTTAGTTCGGAAGAGGGGACGCCCGTGAGTATGAGTTCGAGCTTCATGCTGCGCACGTACTTCTGCGCTCCGCAGTAAGGCGGTGAGGTGATGATCGCGTCGATCGATTCCGATTGCAGGTTCGTCTGAGCCGCGTGAGCATCTGCCCCGGCCAACCAGCACTTGCCAAGGCGATCGCGCATGTCGAATAGTTCCGACATCCTGCGAATGTTCGCGTTCGCAGCGTCCTCAAAGGCTGAATAAACAAACGAAGTAGTAATGGAACGGGCTCTATCGAGTGCGGTCCGATATCTGGTCCCAGCGGAATCAGCCCGATCTTCACGGAGCCGGACTAGGGGTGGGATCGAGGGATCCGCTGCCGACACGCGACGTACGATGCTAGTCATCGCGACGAGGAAGAAGTCGCGGGCGCGAGCGTCATCAAGTCCGGCAATAGCTCTTGCCAGCCGATGAAGGCCGGTGCGGGCAGGTTCGGATAGCCACGAGTCTAGGACAGAATGTGGTGTGGGCTTCGAGCGAAATCGCTTGGCCTTCGGAAGAACCCATGTCAGTTGTTCTTCGAGTAGATCAGGGTCGACAGGAGTTACCTTTGTTCGACTGATGAGTCGCGCCAGCGGACTAATGTCTATGCCGACAGCATTATACCCACGGATACTCGCCTCGAGAAGAACAGTTCCTGATCCACAAAACGGGTCGAGTATGCTTGCGCCTTCTGGCAATTCGACGTTGTCTAGGAATACAGATGGTATACGGTGAAACATCTTTGCTGGGTACCAATGGATCCAATGCGTCGCGAAATCGCGGCGGCCAACAGTTCCATGTGCATCGCGAAAGCTGACAACTATCTCCTCGTCGCCTGGTGTGGTGCCACGTGCGAGCTGCTGCAAATCGAGGAACACTGTTCGTGCATCAGTCACTTGGACCGACATTTGGCTTACCCGCCTAGATCGAGAGTCTTCAGCAACTCGTTCCATTCGCGTGCAGAGATTCGTGATGTTCTCCGCAGCGCCTCGGCCTCGGCGCGACGCCCCGCGACCAACGAACGGACCACCGAGAGTGCGCCCTCGGAGAGCATGGCACCGTTCATCCGATAGTAGCAGTATGCCTCGTACACGAGCGGCACCCAGCGTTTCACGATGCGCTCAAGAATCGCCTCCGCGTACACCCGGATTTCGTACTGGGCATCATCGTCGGTGCGGAGCGACAGGAAGTGCAGCAGGTTGTGCAGATCAGTTTTCCAGTACCACTGCGTATAGAAGTTGACCGATAAGTTGATCCGAGCGAGCTCACGTGCTAGCCCGCTCCGCCGCTCGTGATGCGGCTCCCCGGTCGGCGACTCGTTCAGTAGTTCCTCGTAGTGCAGGTACGATCGCGCGGCGTCCTCGCGCAGCAGCTCCTGGACACGGGCGGCTTTCCGTAGAGAAAGTTGCTCGCCCCGGTCGTGACGACTGGGTCGCGATCTGGATCGTATGACTTCCGTACTTGGAGTATAAAACTCACGATCGAGGATCGAGTAGCGGGCGGAATATTCGTTGACGTTGGCTGTACGATGCCGGATCCACTGTCGCGCGACGAAGATGGGGAGTTTGACGTGCAGCTTAATCTCGCACATCTCGAAGGGAGTCGTGTGCCGGTGACGCATGAGGTAGCGGATGAGCCCTCGATCATCCGACGTGCGTCGCGTGCCGCGTCCGTATGACACCCGTGCCGCCTGCACGATGGCGTCGTCGTCGCCCATGTAGTCAACAACCCGTACGAACCCGTGGTCCAGAACCTGCACGGGCGTGTACAAGAGGGTCTCGAGGGCTGGGACGGTGGCACGTGTCGTGTCGTATCGCTGGGCTTGCAAAGCCTCCAAGTCGGCTCTCTGCCCTGGGGTCATGAAGTCGGTCGTGGTGACCACCTCCGGCCAGTACAGGCCGCTGCCCTCGCGTATCGCGGCCCAAGCGTCGACGCGTGGCCGCATAGTACACCGTGGCCTAGCGAAACCTGTGACCGAACCGTCGTCGGGCGTCGGTGCGTGACTGCGAGACAGCTATTGTTCGAGAGTCCCGAACCAGAGGATCTGTCCCAGACGCAACGCTGGTCTCCGTCGCTGACTTGCTCGCGCCACCGCGCCCACAGCGCAGAGCCTCACGGGCGTCGCGGAGGGTTCCGGTGGCCGAGGCAGAGCGCGGCGACGCTAGAAGCCCCCCGCTACGGCATGTCGGCCGCCTTATGACAACTAGCCGGCGTGGTGTGAGTCGTCGCGGCCGAGCAGTCTCCCCCGCCTAGGCCCAGAGTCCTCAATCTCCGTGAGCCAGTATGGCGCGCTCGCTCGTGCGCGGCTGAGGCGAACCCAGGGCCCTCGTCCGGCGCGGCATGGCTCGACCCCCAGTTTGCCCGACTGGGGGTCAGTGCGCCCTCAAGGTTTAGTCGGAATCGGACGCGGCTGGATCGTGGGCGGCGCCGCGTGCACCGTGCATGCCGAGGGAGGATTGCATGAAGGTCTCGACCATTCTCGACCATGTCGACAGCGGCGACATGGCGCTACCCAAGTTCCAGCGCGGCTACGTCTGGAACCGCGATCAGGTGCGCGGGCTGATGGACTCGCTCTACCGGCGCCACCCGGTCGGGAGCCTGCTGGTCTGGGCCACCCCGGCCGAGGATGCGAGCCACCGGGGTGACCAGGAGCTCGCGCCGGGCGTCGTGAGGCTGTTGCTGGACGGGCAGCAGCGCATCACCTCGCTCTACGGGATCATGCGGGGGGAGCCGCCGGCCTTCTTCGACGGCAACAAGCGGGCTTTCACCGACCTCTACTTCCACATCGGGACCGAGGAGTTCCGGTTCCACCAGCCCCTACTCATGCGGGGCGATCCCCTCTGGATCAACGTCTCCGAGCTGATGCAGGCCGGGACCACGGGGCTGGGCCGGCACATCGCGCGGTTCGGCGAACTGGACGAGCACGCGGACATGCAGGCCGAGTTCATCGGGCGCCTCACCAAGATCCTCGGCATCAGCGAGATCGACCTCCACGTCGAGGAGGTGACCGGCACCGACAAGACCATCGAAGTCGTGGTCGACATCTTCAACCGGGTCAACAGCGGCGGCACGAAGCTCTCGCAGGGCGACCTCGCGCTCGCCAAGATCTGCGGCTCGTGGCCCGAGGGGCGCGAGGACATGCAGTCGATCCTGGCGCGCTGGCGCAAGAACGGCTACGACTTCAACCTCGACTGGCTGCTCCGCAACGTGAACGCGATCGTGACTGGGGAGGCGCGCTTCTCCCACCTCCACGACGAATCGATGGGCGCCGTTCAGGAGGGCCTGCGCCGCGCCGAGAAGGGCGTGGACTACGCGCTGAACCTCATCGCGGGCCGGCTCGGCCTCGACCACGATCGCGTCCTCTTCGGCCGCTACGCGCTGCCGGTGATGTCGCGCTACATCGACCGCCGCGGCGGGCATCTGGGGAACGCAGCCGAGCGGGACCGCCTGCTCTACTGGTACTTCCAGAGCGCGATGTGGGGTCGCTTCTCGGGCTCGACGGAGACGGTGCTCGACCAGGACCTGGACGCGATCGAGGATGTCGACGGCGGCATCGAGCGGCTCATCGAGCAGCTCCGGCTCTGGCACGGCGGCTTGCGTGTCGAGCCAGCGCACTTCAGGGGGTGGAGCCTCGGAGCACGCTTCTACCCGGTCCTCTACGCCCTCACGCGCGTGGGGGAGGCTCGGGACTGGGGCACAGGCCTTGTGCTCCGACACGCGTTGCTCGGGCGCATGAACGAACTCGAAGTGCACCACATCTTCCCGAAGGCTCTGCTCTACCGCGCGGACGTCAAGCGCGCCCAGGTCAACGCCGTTGCCAACTTCTGCTTCCTCACCAAGGACACCAACCTCCAGATCAGCGACCGTCCGCCGGCGGAGTACTTCCGGGAGGTCGAGGCGAAGCATCCCGGCGCGCTCGCCTCGCAGTGGATCCCGATGGATGAGGAGCTGTGGGAGACCGAGAACTACGCACGCTTCCTGGAGGAACGCCAGCGGCTGCTTGCGGGGGCCGCAAACGCGCTGCTGGATGAGCTTCTGCACGACGCGCCCGCCGCCGCGGAGGCACCGGCGGCCGCCGTGCCAGAGGCCGCGGCGAGCGAGCCGGCGCCTGTTCCGGGAGGCATCGAGGACGCCGAGGAGGAGGCCGTCCTCCGCTCAATCAACGATTGGGTGCGGGGACAGGGCCTGCCCGAGGGCCACATCGAACACGAACTTGCGCATCCGGAGACGGGCGACCCGCTCGCTATCCTCGACCTAGCATGGCCGGGCGGACTCCAGGAGGGCTACAGCGAGCCGGTCGCGCTGCTGCTCGGGGAGGAACAGGAGACACTCCAGATCGCGAACGACCACGGCTTCCGGCACTTCACCGACACCGAAGCGTTCAAGCGCTACGCCGAGGCCGAGGTGCTGGCGCTGGCGGGAGAAGCCGCCCCGTGAACGCGCCCGCGCATACCTAGCGAGTGTCGAGCACTTGGACCGTGACCGGACCACGCTCGTGCGTCGCAGGACGATCCGCTGGCCAGTCCATGATCCGTGCAGGCCCACTGTCGTGCCCCCGTCCCGGATAGCGCCGCCCGGCGCCGCGCCACGCCGCAGCAGCGAAGTCACGAGGCAAGCCCGGACCGACTTGGCCACTTCCTAGGAGTTCACGCAGCCCTCGCGCTGGCGGCACGACGCTCGGACAGCATTGGCGTCCATACGTCGTTTCATTCCCCATCTAGTCTCATCATACGTATTTCATATCGACGCGTTTCGCGCGGCCGGGCATGCTCTCACGCGGGAGCCTGCGGCGACACATCGGCAGCGTGTGGTGCCGGCGATCGATGCGTCGAGTCCCGTCGTAACTCCCGGCTCGGGCTTGTGCGATGGGCGAGTGCCGCCCGACCGCGGATGTGCGTGTGTGAAGAATCGACGGCGATGCCCAGCGACACGTTCCACGCACCGGCGTCGCGCAGCGTGACCGCTGCCCAAGACACGGTCCAGCGCACAGCGATGTCCGGCGCCGAGGAGGCAGTCAACTCGGTCACGCACCCGATCATCAATTCACCCTACGAACAGCCCACACGCTATTGGAGGCTCGACCACGAGCACAGAGCGACATCCGAGCAGGTGATCGGTCGACGGCCGAGCGCGAACCTTCCGGCCGTTCCCACACAGCGATTGGGTGAACAGCTACCCCTCATTCACAACCAGCTCGTGAACGATATCCGCGAAGCCGTTGGAATCTGGCGTGCGAACGGATACGCGGGAGCGACTGCGAATACGAAGCGGCTGCTCGCTCACTGGACCAACCCGCTCGCGCTACGTCGGCTCTTCTTCGCCCAAGTCGAGGCACTCGAGACCCTGATCTGGCTGACCGAGATTGCACCGGAGAGCGGCGCTCGCCCGGCCAATGACCTCCTACTCCGCGCGAGCCGAGCCGGCGGCGATCTCAACGACGGGCTGATGCGGATGGCCGTCAAGATGGCGACGGGTACTGGCAAGACCGCCACGATGGGGATGGTCATCGCCTGGCACGCGGTGAACGCTGGCGGCGGCCGACGCAATGCCCGTCACACAGGCCGCTACCACACGCAGTTCCTAGCCATCACGCCCGGCCTGACCGTACGTGAGCGACTGCGTGCCCTCGACCCGGCCGCCCCGAGCAATGTCTACGCGGAGCTCGATCTCGTGCCGGCCGACCTTCGCATGCATCTGGGCCAGGTGCATGTGCGGGCCATCAACTTCCAAGCATTCCAGCGCCGTGACGTGCTTGGCCAGAACGTGACCGGCGATACACGGAGGTTGCTTCGCCGGTCCGGCGAGCGCGTCCTCGAGAGTTCGAGCGCGATGTTGCAGCGAGTGCTACGGGGAATGCCAGCGCTGGCTGGCGCGGGCAAGATCGTAGTGCTCAACGACGAGGCTCACCATTGCTACCTCCCCGGGGCGGAGCGTGGCCCCAATGCGAAGCCACTCCTCGACGAGAAACCCGACCCTCGGGACGAGCCGGCCGCGCTCTGGTTCAACGCCTTGCGCAGCCTCCGGGAGGCGGAAGTGCTGGCAGAGCCCATCTACGACTTCTCGGCGACCCCAATCTTCATTAGCACCTCGGCGCGCAAGGACGCGCAGATGTTCCCCTGGTGCGTCTCAGACTTCAGCCTGCTCGATGCGATCGAGTCCGGCCTGGTCAAGATCCCACGCGTCCCGGTCGAGGATGACAGCGACGCCGATTCCCCTGTCTGGCGGCGACTGTTCCAGAACACCAATCCGAAGACGCTTCATCGCCACGGACTGCACGGAGCGATCGCGTCGGGGCTCGATGCGCTCTATCGCAACTACGAGACGATCTACGAGCAGTGGTGCGGCGAGGGCGCCGAGCGACCCATGCCTACGCCGCCCGTATTCATCGCCGTCGCGGGCAACATCGCCAACGCCGAGGCACTACACGACTACATGGCCGGCTACGCCGAGAAGGACACGAGTGGCGACACCGCCTATCGCCCCGGCGCCTGCCAGCTCTTCTCGAACGTGCTGCCCGATCGGTCTGGCTGGGAGCCGTCGCTCAGGACGCTTCTCGTCCATTCGCAGCTCGACCAGGAAACGACGATTGGCAAGGGCAGCAGGCTTGGCCGTGCGATCTCCGCGCAGGCGGCGCTGCTTCGCGAGATGGGTGGCAGCTCGCTTGCGGGCATGGACGATCAATCGGTCGTGCGCGAGGCGCTGAACACGATAGGCAGGGTGGGGAAGCTCGGCGAGCAGATCCGCTGCGTCGTATCGGTATCGATGCTGACTGAGGGCTGGGACGCGAAGTGCACGCACATCCTCGGCTACCGGGCGTTCTCGACGCAGTTGCTCTGTGAGCAGGTAGTCGGGCGGGCGCTTCGGCGAACGAGCTACGACGTGGGCGAGGACGGGCTGCTCCCACCGGAGTTCGCGGAGGTTCTCGGAGTCCCGTTCGACTTCCTTCCTCCCGCCACGAGAAGCGTCGCGCCCCAGCCCGAACCGCGGCAGGCCTACGAGGTCAGGACACTGCCCGGCAGGCGGGAGGTCCGCATTGACTTCCCCTTGGTCGCCTCTTACCGGTTTGCACAGGGATCGGGGAGTCGACGCCTCGATCCAGCCCGAGTCGCGCCCTTCCAGCTTGAGGACGCCCCGACGATAGCGGTGATGGTGGGCGTGGCCGGGAGATAGGTGTTCGTGGGATTTGTTCAGTATCATCTTCGTCGGCAGCGCGTGGAGGCAGAGATCGCCTCGGCGCTCGTGGCCGTGTGGGAGCGCGAGTTGCATGACGCAGGAGAGCCCGCCCGGCGCATTTTCCTGTTTCGGAACGCTGTCGCCGATGTGCGCCGCTGGCTCGACCTGCCCCAGGTTGCCGCGACCGACGGTGGCGACCTCTGGCGGCGACTCGCTACTCCTGAGGCCCGGCGACAGGCAGTCGTCGCCATCCTCGACGCCTGCGTACCGGGCGCGGGAATGACCGACAGAGTGACGGGCGTCTACGAACACCCCGACCTGCGTTCGACACACGGCACCCTGTACCACACGAGCCTCGGCGATCACTATCCGGTGTCGCTGGACGGTTTCACCGAGCGGTCAGAGATCAACATCGCCGCATGCCACTCTGGACTCGAGACGGAGATCGCCAAACTCCTCGACACGCACCCCGAGGTGACGGCTTGGGCGCGGAACTACGGGCTGGGATGGACACTGCCCTACCTGCACGACGGTGTATGGAAGCGCTACGAGCCTGATTTCGTGGCCCGCCTCTTCGGAGGCCGTGCGGCCGACGACGCGGTCTATCTGATGGTCGAGGGGAAGGGGCGGCCCGATGACGAGTCGGCTGCGAAGCGACTCCACGTGGAGGACTACTGGATTCCGGCCGTGCGCAACAACGACAAGTTCCATCCGTCACTGCGGCGATGGGCGTTCTCGCAGATCCCGGCGTCGTACGAGGCCTACGAGTCCGACCATGGCTTACTGGCGGTCGATCTCAACGCCGCGATCGACCGCGCGCGGCAGCTGGTACCAGCCGCTGGAGGAGGTCACTAGCCATGCCGACGCGCCGCAGTAGTCAGTCGAGCCAGCAGACCGGGAGCTACACTTACGTTTCGGCCTCGCGCAAGAATCTGCCAACCGAGCAGACCGAGCCGCTGATGGGTCCTGACGACAAGCGCCCGAGCCCGTTCACGCCGGAGATCCAGGAGTTCGACGAGCAGCCGCGGCTGGCGTGGGCGCGCGGTCCTCGCCTCGACGACGCCGGCGGGCTCAAGCCACACGACGCGCATCCTCTCTATGTGCGCGAGAAGATTGAGCCGCACCTGTTCGTGAAGCAACTTCAGTCCGAGCCCGCCGGCACCCAGACCAGCATGTTTGAGGCATTCAATGGGCTCCCTGAGGGGAACGCACTCGACTGGTACAGATACGACGGGAACTGGCAAAACCGGTTGATCCACGGTGAAAGCGCTCGCGTGATGGCCTCGCTTGCCGGACGCGAGAATCTCGCCGGTCACGTGCAGATGATCTACTTTGACCCGCCCTACGGAATGAGCTACAAGTCGAATTTCCAGGTCGCTGTCGATGACCGCGACACACCCGAGAATCGCAAAGGACTGCCGCCGGACCCGCAGACGATCGCGGCCTTCCGCGATACGTACGCGCGCGGGGTCCACTCATATCTGGATGGAATCCTCGAGCGATTAGCGCTGTGCCGGGCCCTTCTGGCCGAGACGGGATCGATCTTTGTGCAGATCGGCGACGAGAACGTGCTGCGGATGGGTCTGCTGCTCGACGAGGTGTTCGGTGCCGAGAACCGCGTCGCGCTGATTCCGTACGCGACAAGTGGTAGCTCGTCGGCCAACACGCTGCCGAGCGTGGCTGACTTCCTGTTGTGGTACGCCAAAGACAGGGGACAGGTGAAGTACCGTCAGTTGTACGAGTCGCTCGATCGGGCTGGCAAGATCGAGCACATGAACTGGGACGCGATGGTGGAATTGGCGGACGGGACTACGCGCGGACTGACCGCCGACGAACGCGCTGCCCCCGACACGCATCTGCCTGATGGAGCTCGCATCTATCGGCGAATGCCGCTCACCTCACCGGGGACATCGACCACGGGACGTTCTGAGCCCTACCACTGGCAGGGGCAAGACTGGCCATGCGAGGCCGGCCAGCAGTGGCGTGTGTCGAAGGAAGGAATGGACCGGCTGGCTGCGCTGGGTCGTTTGGACGCCGCCGGAGACGGTTCGCCGCTCCGCTGGAAGCGCTATGAGGACGAGGTGCCGGGGCGGAGGATCCACAATCTCTGGCACAAGCAAATGTCCACGACAGACAAGCGCTATGTGGTCCAGACCGCCAACAGCGTGATCGAGCGCTGCTTGCTGATGGCCACCGACCCTGGGGATCTCGTCCTCGACCCCACGTGCGGGGGCGCCACAACCGCGTACGGCGCCGAAAAGTGGGGCCGCCGCTGGATCACGATCGATACGTCGCCGGTCGCGACCGCGATTGCGCGGCAGCGCATCGCCACTGCTACGTTCTCCTTCTACACGCTCAGGGATTCTCCCGATGGGACGAGAGCAGAAGCCGAACTGTCTGGGCGGGACCCCGTCGACAAGCCGACCGCAGGCTATGGGCACGATCCGGCGGCAGGGTTTGTGTATCGGCGCGTCCCGTCCGTCAGTGCCGCGTTACTCGCCTATGACCAAGATCCCCCGGCAACCATGCTCGTCGACCAGCCTCACGTCACGCGCGGCGTCGTACGTGTCGCCTCGCCGTTCACCGTCGAGAGCGAGACGCCTTGGTCGTACCTCCCATTCGACGACCCTAGAGAAGCGGCATCCGTCGACGCCGAGCCTGCTCGGGCTGCGCCTGCGGCCGATGGCGACTACGCGGCAACCGTGCTCGAGAACATCTGTGAGTCCCCAATCCGGGGCGGTCGGCAGGGCAACGACCTCTACGTTACGGATGTGGAGCCATGGCCGGGCTCGAGCAGACTCGTCTCTCACCTGGCGACCTACGTTGCGGACGGTGACGGCTCCGAGCGGACGGCCGCGTTGATGATCGCGGCGCCCGAGGTGATCGTGAGCCGGGCACTGTTGGCGGCGGCCGCCACCGAGGCCGCGAGGACGGACGGCGGCATGGACGACCTGCTACTGCTCGCCGTCGCGTACGACTTCGCTCCTGACTGCGAGGACCGCTACGGGCGCGTCCGCGTGATTCGCGTTAGGCCGCACCGCGACCTGCAGATCGGCGATCTCAAGCCCGACGCCGCACATCAGGCGTTCGTCATGGTCGGTCAGCCGGAGATCGTCGTGCATGTAGAGCGCTCGAACCCGGAGACCGGCGTTCCGCGCGTTTCTGTCGAGGTCCTGGGCTACGACACCTACAGTCCGGCAACGGGCACTGTCGAGGCGTCCGTCGGCGCTGCAAGGGTCTCGTGCTTCTTACTGGACACGGACCATGATTCCATGAACTTCTATGCTCGCCGCATGCACTTTCCGGGCGCGGACGGTGACCGGCAGGTCAACGCGCTCAAGAAGGCGCTGGGGCGCTCGCTCGACGACGACGAATGGGCGGCCGCGCTCTCGAGTCGTTCCGCGCCGTTCGACCGTCCGGAAGGAGGACTCGTCGCAGCCAAGATCATCACCGCCGATGGTGGCGAGATGACGGTCGTGCGGGAGCTCGGGACCAACACGAGACCCAGCGAGGGGTGAGGAGAAGCGGTGTCCCATCGCGTCTCGTCCGCCCACTGCTGTGAGCCCGCCCAGGCTTCACACAACGAGACGGCCGAGAGATTCTCTAGCTGGGCTGTGAAGGCAGGGTGCGGTCGGACTTGCGGGGTGAGGGGCGCGCCGGCAGGTAGAGAGCTAACTTCGCGCTTCCGCACTGGTGCTTAAGGCCGCTCCCGCTAGGCATGAATCCCTACATTCCACACCGTGTCGTCCGGACTCATCGCTGATGGCTTGCTAGAGTGGGGCGGCAGCAGCTCAGCTCTGCGTGCCACCCTTGCTTCCGTTCCACGGCTTCCCGTGAAGGAAGCAGAGCGCGAGTGTGATGGGCCACACTCTGCCTCACTGGACGCCCTCTCGCGCGAACGCTGTCAGGATGCGCTGGCTCGGGAAGTCGGACAAGGAAACGAGCTTGTTCGCCAGGGCGACGGGTATCAGCGCGTTGTCGTACATGCTGCAGCGGAGCTCCCCAATCAATGTCAGGGCCTCATCCAGATGTGGCAGATCGCTGGCTTCTGGCTCCGCTCTGTAACTTCGACCTGGGATCGTGACAACGTGCATCTCGCCGCCCGGCGCTCGAAACAGGACCTTCTGCCCGTAATATGTGTTCTGACCATAAGCCGAACTGGCGACGCCGGGCACGATATGGCGCCGAATGTAGGCATCGCCGACGATCAAGAACGACCCAGGCTGCAGACGGTCCTGGATCTCGGCAGCATGTTCGACGAAACTACCGCTCTTCTCGAGGCCCGCAAGGCGAAGCGTAGGCCCGGCATCCCCTCCGGGCTCGCTGACTAGGTGCTCCACCAATTCGCGCATAGGCCGGTACAGCGGCGCCACAAGGCCGAAGAAGGCCAGCGGGCCGTCTTTGATGAAAAAGATATTCCTCATCAGGCTTGGCCTAATCCGCTCAATAATGTTGTGAATCACATGCACAAGCACCAGCTGCTCTAGCATCGTCATGACGTAGGCAACGATTCCTCCTGCGCCCATCTCCTCATCGACGCGTTCATGGAGTCTGAACACATCGGTAAGGTACACCGGCGCTGCACACTGAGGACACACCTTCTCAGTCGGCTCGCTGAACCGAAAATGCAGCGCGCCGTAGCCGCAACCAGAGGGGCAGCGTTCTACTGTCTGACTCCCGTAGTCTTCTTCGGGCCGCCATCGTCTGAACAGAAACCACCGGAGGCTTGTCATGAGAACGTCTCCATCGGCACGTTCCCTTGTGAAGAACTCGTATATTGTTCTCCGAATGGTGCCCGAGAGTGACTCCTCATCTTCCTGTCGTATGCCCTTTAATGGGAGCACTAACGTGTAGCGCTCAATATTCTTCAAGCGGGCAAGATCCTCTGGTGCGATGAACCTCCTGTCATCCAGTGCACGAAGATCTGCGAGTTCGAACAGCAGCGGACCGAATGTGAAGAACGCGATAGAGGCCGACGGATACTCCTCACGCACGTAAGTCTCAGTATACCCACCATCTACTGCGATGATGGCGGTCACCTCTGATGTATCTACATCGCCAAGCATACCAAGCCTCGAGTGAAGTGCTTCGGGAGTTGGAGCTGAGGGCATGACACAGCGACTCAAGTAGGATTGCACGTCTGGATTCTTGATAATCTCCGCGTGCGCTATTTTGCTGGCGCGTTCGATGGGCTTCCGCCCCTTGGAGCTGTAAGCCACCCGATTAGCCGCCCGCCACAGTGAACCGGTCGATTTGTACAGGTACTGTGAAGGCATTGGAGTACGTCTTCATACGGATGAACCCCTTATCCGTAGTGCGCCGGAGGCTGTCGATAAAGTCTTCGAAGTCGTAGTACTTCGCTATTTCTCGGAGTTCCTCCTGATTATTCAGATGCGAAACGAACCAGTTCTGTGTGTTCTTTAGCACGTTTGCCGATATCGAGCTAACTTCCTGCGTCGCATAGGCTAAGCCGAGTCCTAGCTTTGCCCCTTCCTTTGCTATACGATTATAGACAAGAGTAAGGTCGGAGTCCGTTCGCTTAGGAAATAGGTTGTGTGCTTCCTCGAAGTACATCTGAATGTAGTTACCGGGATTGTTGTTCACAAAACGGTCCATGGCTTCTTGAAAAATTGCCGAACAGAGGCGGTCGGAGTAAGTACGTTGAATGACCGGATTACCTTGGGACAGGTCGATAATGACAATCTTCCCGTTGCGAAGTAGGGAGACGACTTCTTCCTCGTAGGACGCCTGCAGCGTGTCCGTGTGAAGGTCGCGGAGGGGGATGAGCTTTCGGAAGCCGGCCTCGCTGGGGGCGCCGCCCGGTCTGGATTTCCTGGTCAAGAACCGCATCAGGTTCTTGAGGTCATCGTCTGCCCACTCGTGATTGTTTCGTTGACGATACTCGGCGAATGCGGGCGCATCGTTGTAGTTGTCCCACACCCACAGGAACCAGCGCCCAGCCTCGCGCGGTGTGAGGCCGGCGCGTGGATCGAGTCCTGTGGCCTGGTCTGCTGCGGCAGTCCCGACAAAGGCAACTCTATGAGCTGCCGGAACGGGGAATCCTGCGGCCTCAAGAATGGCTTGGTAGCAGGCGAGGCGGCGCCCATGTCGCGTCATGGCGCTGTAGTCGGCGGAGTCGGGTTCCTCCCAGTCCACGTTGAGGAAGGCCTGCGTATAGATCGCGGTGTCGTCCTGAAGTCCAGCGCGAATCATCTCCTGGCCTTGGCGGACTTGCCGATAGAAGTTTAGCTTCATGACCTTGAAACCAGGCTTTTGTAGAATGCTGTAGCGTGTAACGTCGTCTTCGTAGAGTTGGTAGATCGCTGTTCCCTCGTCCTGTAGGTTCGAGTTGGCGTATTCGCCGTTTACGTCGAAGACGATCTGGCCGACAGGTGAGACTGTCGCACTTTGTGCACCCTGCACTGATGCGGCAAGTTCTGTGGTTGCCCGAATTATCATCTTGACGGTGTTCGACTTGCCTGTGCGCGTCATCCCAAAGAGAGCGGTGCGCTTTCCGAGATAGTCCAGAGCTGACACGTAGAGCGGCACAGAGTCGTTCTGCACATGGCGCCGGCTCGATGCGTAGCGTACCTGGCCGATGCGCTGATCCCCGGGTCCACCGGGAAGCTCATCGCCTTGACGGAAGTTGACGATGTACTCGAGCACACTTCCTGATGGCTTGTAGACGGAGTAATTGTTTGGGCCGTAGAAGTTGTCGACATCCGCACCGAATCGCGTGTTGCCCGTTGCATCCCGGTAAAACGATCCCAGGACCCGGCACTCCAAACCAGAGAACTGAAATTCGTAGCGTGTATAGCTATCGAGATGTCCTGCGTCCGTGTTCGCAGTCTGACTTTCCTTGTAGTAATCCACCATGGCAGCCACTACATCTGAGTCAGTCGGCAGGGCCGTCGGCCCGAGGACACGAAGCAGCACAACCTCGGGGTTGTCGTCGTCCCTATCGAAGAGCGCCGCAAGGAAAGCGCCGGCGGGCACCCCCCCTACTCGCTCTTTCCAGTGGTCGTTCGAGAGTAGCTTCATCTTGTTGAAGTCGAAATAGAAGGGACGACCGATGAACGCATCTTCCCTCGCGACGTCCCGGAAGACGTCTATGGTCGCCAGTTCCCTAAGTCTCTCAGTGATCGACATCACGACACTCCAGTGGCCCAATCGGAGGCGGGCTTCCAACGTATCGGCTCGAGAGGTGGGAGCTCTGCGGACCCCTTACTGGTGGGGGATAGGATGAGGATCCGGTCAGTCTTTGTCGCCTGCCCGCGCCCCTGCTTCCAGATTCGGCTGACCTTGTGTTGGGTAGGAAGGCGGTCGGTAACGATACCGTGAAGGCGCCAACCCAGTGGTCGCGCGGTCTCTTCCCAGACTCGCGCGGCGAGGTTCGTAGTCCGTGCGGTGCTTCGCTCGTGTACGTCTCCGATCATCAGGCACAGATACCCATCCTCGCGCACTGCTGATGCTAGTCGGTCCAGGACAATGCCGACGAACTCAAGGTACTTCGGTAGGGAAGCAGTCGCGACGAGCCCGCGGTCAACGCTCTTCGGTTCTCGCTTGAGCATCCACAGCCGTACCCAGTTGTACTTTCCGTACTTGATGACACTGAGGTATGGGGGCGATGTGAACACTAGCTTGGCGGGCCGGTCGTGAACCTGCGCGGCTATAGGATCGCGCGCATCCTGCTGCCAAGCACTTCCTCTCGTAGCTTCTTGCCTCGGTAACTGCATTCTCTCCAGCTTTCGTTGGAGAAGATCGAAGACATCCACATCGGGGCGTTCCAGGCGGTGCTTCTTGATGTAGGCGCCGACATAGCCAGGAGACATAGAGAATGTGTTGGGCATGCTGACCGACAGGCCTCGTGCTGGCCTTCCGGGCCTGTAGTTGGCGTGCATGATGCCCAAGAGGACCGCCATGAGCAGTCGGTCATCTCGGCGACTGAGCGTAAGTGCGTCTCTCAACCAGATGAGCTGGCCGAGCACTTGCTGCGAGTAGAGCATTTGGATCTCAGCGGGGGCGGTACTGCCATCTCCGGGGACGCACTTCTGACGCAAGAATCCTAGGCGGTCACGCGCTTCGTCAGCAGTTGGAGGGTTCACCTTGCCTGCGGTGAGGAGGTACGCGAGGGGATTCGCATCTGAGCCCATTCCGACGCGGCCCATGCGACACGCCTCCATTGGAGTAGTGCCGCGGCCCGCAAAGGGATCGTAGACGACGTCTCCAGGCTCGGTCAGCCATCGAACGAAGACGTGCGGCACCTGCGGCGGGAACATCGCGAAGTAGGAGCACACCGAGTGCAACGGGTGTCCCCACCGTCGCGGAGCGCGACGCCAACGTTGAGGCAGTCCGCTAACGTGTGGGGGTTTCGTCACTGGGATTCCCATCGCACTCCTTTGTGTGGTCACCGGACTGCCTCACCAATCTCCGCCAGAAAGTCAGGCACCGCCATCACCGGAATCCCGTGACGCCGTGCCGTGTGTGCCTTCGCTGACTGGCTGGAGGTGTCCGCCGCGACCAGCAAGTCGCAGCCCCGCTTTGTGACGCGGCTGACGGGCTGCAGATTGGCGAACGCTGCATGGGCCTCCAGCCAAGCCCGCGAGGCCTCCGGCGCGTCCCCCGTGAAACAGACACGCATGCCCGGACGCAACTGGCTCCCGGTCGGCAAGTCCGTGACGTCAGGGATGACCACGTCGGTGACTTCGAGTGCGGCCGCGGTCTGGCGTATGAGTCGCTGTTCGGCTTCCGTGACGATTCCGTCGCGCTCGGCGGCGGCAATGATCGATGCGAGATACGAGCGGTGAGCATCCTCGCGCGCCCTATCGGAGATGCCCAGCGCTCTCGCCAGCTCCCGGATCGCCGCATGTTCCTGATCGTCGATGTAGTGGTCATCCAGCACCCAGTCCAGTGCATCGAGGTATTGGAGCAACGCCTCGTCCGAGTATGGGTAGTGCGCAAGCGAGATGATGCGTGCCATCTCGCTTGTTCCGGCATCCGCACCCTCTCGCCGGAGGGTCCTCGGAGCCGGGCTTTGCGAGAGGTAGCCAACCGTCGCTGCCGTTGTGTCTCGTCGCTCACCCGTCAGTGCGGTCGCTCGCACGAGCGCAGCGGTGGCGCGGGCATCAGCAAGCGCCCGATGCGCTGTGTCAAGCGCGATTCCGTACCTGCGGCACGCGGCACCGAGCTTCTCCTGCGTCGCCCTCAGCGTGCACAGTCCGAAACCAGCGTCAAACTCGACTTGAAGCCGGGCGAACTCGTACCCTAGCATTCGCGTGTCGAAGCTGATGTTGTGCGCGATCAAGACCGCACCGTGCAGTCGACGGGCGAGCGGAGCCCCGATTTCGGCGAATGTCGGGGCTGCTTGCACCATCGACGCTGTGATCCCGTGTAGCGCAACTGGACCGACATCCCGCTCGGGATTGATGAGCGTGTCGTATTCGTCCAGTGTTTCCCAGGTGTTCGGATCGAGCGTGATGACGGCTATCTCAACGATTCGGTCATGCCGCCCCAAACCCGTCGTCTCGCAGTCGACGACGGCGAATTGCGGTGCTGGCCTCCGCGACCGCCTTTCGAGCATCTTGCTACCCTCATCCGCCTAGCCTCGGGCTTCGGGATGATACCCGGGCGTCCTACGCTTGCCCCACTGGCGGAACCCGCGAGTTGTTCGGTTTTCCTTGGACTCGTAGCCATGACACCACTTGGTTGAACCGTTGCCCCCATCGGAAGCGAAGGTCGCCCGCGAGCGCGTCGCTCAAGACGCTAGAGTCTGAGAGGGAGTCGGGCTCCGCGCGCGACTGCGTCACGTTCCGCTCGAGCCAGCGCCGCAACCCGCGTCCTGAGAGTCCGGGCTGGCGCTCTGACGGCCAGTGCGAGGTTCTCTGCCATTCGCGACCATCAGTGTCTCGAACTGAGGGTCGCGCGAGCGCCACTGTGGTGACATCGACCTCGATTCGACGACTACCTCCCTGACCCCTGCACACCTACCGGGACCGCCGCGACTTCGACGTATCGCCGGACGACAGCGGCACGGTGGGTAGCCGTCGCGGCTCTTGTCAGCCGAGTATGGTGACTGGTACCAGCGACGGCAGGTCAACCAGGTCCGACCGGAGGTGAACATGCGGTACGTCAGGTTCTTGGCAGCCTTCGTTGTGTACACGGTTATCGATGTCGGGTGGAACGTCTCGCCCGTTGCGCGGGGCATGTATGAGCGCCTCTACGATGCAAGTGGCAACGACGTGCTCCTCGACGAATTCGGGAGGGAGATGGGCACGTGGGGCGGAGCGGAGATGCTCGCACTGCTCGCATTCCTGGCGCTGATCGCGCTCGCCAACAGCTACCTGGCGATCGAACCGGCGGTGCAGGAGAGAAACCTCACCAAGGCGATGAAGAACAGCTTCGTCTTGGGCTGCGCCGCATACGCCACCTACATCGTGCCGATCTTCCTGATGCTATCGACGTGGCCGGCCGTCTTGGTGCCCGTTGACATCCTCATCGGCGGTCTCCTGAGCCTGATAACGTCCACGATCGTCACCTACGTGACTCTTCGCCGAGCAGCCACCTAGTCCGTAGCGTGACCTGCTCCGACTTCGCAAACTCGCGGGTTACGGGCGCGATCGCGATCCTGACGCCGACCCGTACGCGCTGCAGATCCTGCAGCGCGTACTCACCGCCGGCGGCAGGTCCCGCAGCAACCCGATCCGCCGCTTGGCACTGAGCGGACGCCCTTCTCCAGCTTCCGTACCACGACCCCCGGTTGCCCGAACCGAGGGTTACCGGGACGCACTCGTGCGCGGATCACCCACAGCATCTCGCCCGAGGTCTCCCCGGTGCTAATGCAACCCGGGACATCGCGCAGGCGCAGGCCGAGGTGCTGGCGCTGGTCACGGCCGATGTGCGCATCTCCCGGTACGGGATACGAACGCCGCCGGCCACGCGCCAGTGCCCGGCGGGGGATAATCCCGGCATGTCGCCGACCCAGCACGTCGATGTCGCGATCGTGGGCGGGGGCGTGATCGGCATCGCGATCGCGTACTTCCTCGCCCAGCGCGGAGGAAAGCCGCTCGTGATCGAGGGGACGGAGGTCGCGCACGGGGCAAGCGGGAAGTCGGCGGGCCTGCTCTCGCCGGGTCTGCCCCACGACGCCGACGCGACGGGGGCGCTGCCTCCGCTCATCGCAAGGAGCTTGGAGCTGCACCGTGCGGTCGCGGACCTGCTGGACGGCCCATCGACCTACGACTACACGCGCTATACGACCTGCCTAGCGGCCCGGACCGAGGAGGAAGCGTCGCAACTGTACGAGCGGGCGGACGAGCTGAGCGCCGAGCCCATCCCCGCGGGGGAGGTGGCGGAGCGCTGCCCCTGGCTGGACCGGCCCGTCGCCGGCGGGCTCGCGCAGTCCACGGCGCAGGTGGACTCGGCGAAGTTCACGGCGCGGCTGCTGGAGAGCGCGCAGAGCATGGGCGCCTCGCTGCGCATGGGGCGAGCGGTGGGGCTGGTCGGCGGGACGGACTACGTGGAGGGCGTCGAACTCGACGACGGCATTGTGAGGGCCGAGGCGACCGTGCTGGCCATGGGGCCGTGGTCCGTACGGGCGGCGGCATGGCTCGACCTGCCGCTCCCGGTGCGACCGCTGAAGGGCCAGATCGTACACCTTGAGCCGTCGGAGCCGGCGCCGCCGGGGGGCTTCTCCGACATGCACGGGCACTACGTCGTGACGCGCCCGACGGGCTTGGTCCACGCCGGGACCACGGAGGAAGAGGAAGGCTTCGACGCGGAGCCCACGGAGGCCGCGCGCGACTACATCCTGGAGACGCTCGGACAGTACACATCCCGGCTGGGCGCGATGCGGGTCGTAGACCAGACGGCCTGCCTGCGGCCCGTATCGGGCGACGGCCTCCCCCTCATCGGGCCGGCGCCGGGGCGGCGGGGGGCGTACCTGGCGACGGGCCACGGGCGCAAGGGGATCGTCCTCTCGCTGGCGACCGCGGAGGCGCTGGTGGAGCTGCTGACGGAGGGTCGCAGCACCCGGGTCGACCTGGCGCCCTTCGACCCGGCCCGCTTCGGACGCGAGCCATAGCCGGGAGCGGGGAGCTGAGCTGGGCGAGCGTGCTCGTCTGGCGCCGGCGGAACGGTACGACCTCGACGGAGCGCCCATCTGAGGCCCACGCCCTCTACGAGACTTCGATCTCCAGGCGGCAGTGATCGCTGGGGCCCCACTCGGCCGGCTCGTTGAGCGCCCGAGCGCGCACGGAGCCTGCGAGCTCTCTCGAGGCGAAGACGAAGTCCAGCTGGCGGGTCGCCGTCTCCGGCGTCTGGCGGTTCGTGTGAAATGTCGGGACGTTTCTGCTCTCCCTCGGGAGTTCGCGCGGCCATGGGTCGGCCTGGCGACCGTGCGGAGCCTGCGGGCCAACGAAGGGGAGTCCCAGCGCCTCCATCCTGTCGAACACTGTTCCGTAGCGCGAGGCCCAGTACGGGCTGCCGTGCTCTCCATGGCCGTGGAGGATATTGAGGTCACCGGCGGCCAGGATGCGGTGACCGGACTGGCGGCCGATGAGCGCGGAGAGGTCGGATACGACCCGGTGGGCCGATGCGTCCGAGACGATCCACCTGCTGCCGGTCATGGCGTGCGGCCTCCTCCACGGCGCGTACATGGAGACGACGAGGAAGGGCTCGATGCCGGGGGCGGAGACGCGCGCGGCGGTGAGGGTGCCGGCGTGGCTGACGGCCAGCCCATCTCCGGCCGCATCGAGCGACTTCGCCTCGATCCACTCCACGCTGACCCGCTGGGAGAGCTTCGCGATTGCCGTCCGCCAGTGTTGCGATGCGCGCGCGTATGGCTTCGGCCAGGGCGCCGGGTCTAGCTCGATGCGACTCGCGACATCCCGCGGCGGCTGGCTCGCCTCCTGGAGCAACGCGACTTCGACATCCATCTCGCCGAGGACGCGCCACGGCTCCTGCCGGCGTGCGACGTTCCAGGAGAGGATCTTCATGGTCGCCAGGCGGATGCTCCCTTCATGCGGTAGCGGAGTCCCGTCCCGGCTAGGACCGGACCTCTCGCCGCGCGACGCGGGCATCTCGTACTACCGTCCCCGGCCGCGCCGCTGTCACCAGCATGCCTTGTGCGCCTGCAGGGCCGTCACGCCCGGCAGTCGGCCCGATCTGACGCCTCACCCGCGGATCTGATCCACGGCCCTGCGTAGCTCCGAGGCATCCTCGCCGGACGCGGCCATCTCCTCGCTCACACGTTCGAGGATCGGAATGGCGCGTTGCTCGCCGAACTCGATCAGCTGGTCGAGCACGACCCAGACGACCGGTTTCGTGAAGAAGAGGTAGAACTCGTCGCTCCCCGTGGCCGGATCTTCCAGCAGCGACAGCAAGTGACTGCGAATGGTCTCCGTGTCGGGGGACGGCTGCCACCGCTCGCGCCACTCACGCATCTCATGCCGGCCGGGCTCACGCTCGACCAGTTCTCCCTTGTGGACGGTCACGGGACCGATCGGTATGGGATCGCGCTGGGGGCGATGATGGGGATGGTTGGCGCAGTAGGTGTACATGGGGTTCGGGATATCGAGTTGGCGGATCTCGCAGTAGCTCGGGATCTCGTGATTCGGCCTGCCCGCCTCGCCGCCGTTCGCACGGTTGAACCAGCAGGTCCCGCAGCAATCCGATCCGCCGTTTGGCACTGAGCCGACGCCCTTCTGCAGCCTTCGCACCATCCTACGAGGCCAGACAAGTGTCCGAACCGCTGCCCGGCACGACCCCCAGTTGCCCGAACTGGGGCTCGTGCGTGCTGGCACACAAGATCGGGCACCGCGGGAGGGCCGTGCCGCCGCGGTTTCAACGCAACGTCGTCCGGACCTCCGCACCCGAGGCGTCCAAATGGTCTAGAGTTGACCTCTCCCGTTGGCCCGTGCGAACGCGAGCCCTTGAGGAGCCCCGATGTTTTGGTTGAAGGTGGCGACAACTGCTTGGTTTGTCGTCGCGATTGCCGGCTACCTCTATGTAGCGGGCGCAGTTGCGCTAGGCTGGTGGCCGACACAAGCTCCCCTACAAGCAGCGGCGAGAGTCTGGTTCCATTGCGCAGCCGCTGGCGGGCTTGGCGCCACGTTGTACGCCCTTCGAGGGTTCTATTGGTCCGTCGGCCCCGAAAGGAGCGGCAGCCAGCGATTCACCTATGATCCCTCATGGACATGGTGGTACGTGCTCCGCCCGATTGCGGGTAGTGTCTTGGGGCTCATTGGGTACGTGGCCGCACGCGTAGCATTGAGCCCCGTGCGGGTTCCGGCCCCGATGGACGAGCAATCCGCCTTGCCGTTTGTCGCGATTTCGTTTGCTGCGGGCTTCAGCCTGACGCGAGTTCTTGCTTGGCTTGACCGCAGGGTTGTAGCCCTATTCGGCGACCGAGACCGATCGTGACGCCACCGGTGGACGAGCAGTGACTGTCGCCCCCGAACCCATCCTGAGTGGGCGGGCGTGGCGTCGGTGCGCAGCTACACGGTGCTGCCGCCCCGCATCACGCGCTCCATGGATCGGTCATTCCTCTAGGCCCACTCCAAGCGGCTCCGAAGCGAGTTGAGCTTCGAGCCCCATGGAACCAAGTCGTTGTGCTGAAGGCGGCCCACGACGATGCCTGGGTCAATGCCAAGGTCTGAGGCCGCTGCTCTGATGCTCGACTCACTGAACTCGGAT
Organism: Gammaproteobacteria bacterium; assembly: GCA_009843625.1. Lineage (GTDB taxonomy): Bacteria > Gemmatimonadota > Gemmatimonadetes > Longimicrobiales > Gaopeijiaceae > BD2-11. The sequence continues at coordinate 61,111 of VYDD01000156.1, forward strand.
CGGAGGACAAACTCCTCCCACGCGTCCACTGGGATCAGCAACTCCTCTGCGAGACGATTCGCTTCCACCTCCCGCGGACTTCTGCGGGGGTTGCCGTCCAGTTCAACAAACACGTGCCGATGTTCGTGCATGAGTACGTGGGCCGCTTCATGGAAGAAGGTGAACCAGAAGATGTCGGCCCAGCTGTAGCGAAGGTTGAGTTGAATCAGGGCCTTTCGTGGATTGAGCCACCGAGCGACTCCATTGGCACCGATCTTCGCGAATTCCGGTACGACGATCGCTGCTACTCCAGCACGGGCGCACGTCTGCTGAAGGTCTCTCCAAGCGGCGCTCGGTGGGTGCGTCGTGAGGACTCGCGCATGCTCGATCGCTTCGCGGAACAGCGCTTCGTCGTAGTCCGCGGTCTCGAGATCGATGCCCTCGACTTCACCCTTCCGCACCCAAGCGGCCAGTGCGCCGGTGTCGATTGCCGCGTTTCCGGTCACGCGGAAACCCAACGCCTCCTGGTATTCGGCGTCCCAATTCGAGAATGACGCGACACCAAAGAACTTCAGCAGCGCGCGCAACCGTGCCACTGGCTCCGCGGCGGTCGGAATCCAGCCGCGGTGCTCCATTTCTCCCACCGGGAAACGGTCGAGCCAATCCAGCTCTGTCCGCAAAGCCGAATCGTCGGCAGCGCGGGCAAGCGCTAGCCGATACCGTGCCTCGAGATTCACCCAGACCTGCGCCGGCGTTCC
>VYDD01000156.1:61857-65214 GCA_009843625.1 Gammaproteobacteria bacterium
GTTCCCAAGACTCGCTCCAGTTCGAGAGCTGTCTCCTGGGTAAGCGCCTTCTTTCTGTTGACGACCGAGTTTATCGCCTGGATGGGCCGTCCCATCCGGCGCGCGAGTTCGGTCTGGCTCATGTGGCGAGCGGCTAGTTCATCACGCAAGTAGGTTCCTGGCGCGATTGCTTGGCCAATCGAGTTCGCTTCCGTGGAATCGGTCACTGTGTCACCACCTCTGCAACGATAAGGGCCCGCCCGCCCTCTGCGACGTCGAGAGCAACATGCCAACCATTGGCCAGCGGCACGATCCAGCGAGTCGGCCCCGAGTGATTCTGGGTCCCGGCCCGCAGGAACGCGAACTTGCTCAAGTCCCCCGCCGCTTCGATGCAGGTGAGGAAGTTCACCACGTGGACATACCGCTGCGCCACGTCCAGCCCCCAGCACGCGGTGGCGTACACCTCCTCCCGGAAGGACCGCGCGAGATTCTCGTCAGCGAAGCGAATGTCCACGTGCGTCGCTCACCCTCACGGCTGATACTAATCCCGTGGGTAGTTTACAGGCTAGCGCTGTAACCGCTATGGTGTGTGTTCACCTAACGCATGGCTCCTGGAGGCCTCAGCGGCCATCCAGGACCAACCAAACCGCGAGGAGATCCTCTCATGCACAGGCTCACGTTCTACCCGCTCGGCAATGCCGACACCTGCCTCGTTGAGACGTCCGCTGGGGCGGTTCTGCTGTTCGACTACGCGGCCATGGCCGACCCAGACGATCCGAGCGATCGCCGAATCGATCTCCCTCGGGCGATCCGTGAGCGGCTGGACGTGTTGGGCCGCGATCACGTGGACGTGCTGGCTCTCACACACCTGGACCAAGATCACATCCAAGGCGTATCGGACTTCTTCGTCCTCGAGCACGCCAGCAAGTACCAGGGCCGCGGCCGGGTGAAGATCTCGAACCTGTGGGTGCCTGCTGCGGCCATCACGGAGAGCAAGGAAACGCTGACGGACGATGGGCGTGCCGTCCAAGCCGAGGCGCGCTATCGCTTGCAGCGAGGTGAGGGGGTCCGCGTCTTCTCTCGGCCTGCGGCGCTCAAGGAGTGGCTCGCCGAACACGGGCTCACCATCGAGTCGCGGGCACATCTGATCACCGACGCTGGACAGCTCGTCCCCAGCTTCAAGAAGGATGCGGATTGCGTGGAGTTCTTCGCGCACTCGCCGTTCGCCGACCGCGAAGACGGCAAGCTCGTCGACCGAAACTCCGGGTCCCTTGTGTTGCAGGCCACTTTCACCGCGGCCGGGCGTGACTCGAGGTTGATGCTCGGCGGCGACGTCTCCTACGAGATCTGGACGCGCATCGTGACGGTGACGAAGGCGCACGCTAACGACCACCGCCTCGAGTGGGACGTGTTCAAGCTCCCGCACCACTGCTCCTACCTTTCGCTCGGACCCGAAAAGGGCCGGCAGGTGACCAAGCCCGTTCCGGAGGCAGTCTGGCTGTTCGAGCACCAGGGAGCCGTGCGCAGCATCGCCGTCGCTACGAGTGACCCGATTCCGGCGCGTGACACCGACCAGCCACCTCACCGCCAGGCGGCGGCCTACTACCGAGGGGTCAGCGTCGGTCACCGCGGCAAGTTTTTCGTGACGATGGAACACCCGACGCAACACTCGCCGAAGCCGCTCGTCGTGGTCGTTGATCGCCTCGGAGCCAGGCTATGGACGGGAGCGGAGCCCGGCGGCACCGTCGTGCCAGCCCCCACAGTCGTCAGGCCGAGAAAGCCCTACGCGAGATGAGGATGTCGAAGGGCGACATCGCCTGGCTCCGCGATCGCCACCCCGACCTCTCCTTCGACGCAGGATCCATGACGATTACCGGCGCCCTGGATTTCCGGGCGTGCTACGACCAAGCGGACGGGGATCTGATCGTCGACTGCGACATGTCGGGACGGGGAACTCGACGCGCCCTGTCACGGATCTGCATCGGCGACGTGTTTCATGTGGAGATATGCTTGCCACCGCAGACGCAAGCGCCTCCCCCTGGCCCACTCCCGACGCGGTGGTGGTCAGCCCCAGACCTGGCCCCCTTCGAACACCCTCGGCGTGCATCAGACAACTCTGCGCCGTGGCCGAGCGGCAGGGAGACAGGGGGGCGACACGCCGACATCTCCCGCAGGGAAGGCGCTACTCTTGCCGACCTGCACTTCTATGCGGACGAGACGTGCTGCCTGGGCATAAGGCTTGCACCGGAACCCGACCTACGAATCGACCGGTTCATCCTCGACTTGGTCATCCCCTTCTTCTACCGCTTGTCGTTCGTCGACACCTTTGGCTTGCAGGCAGCGAAGGAAGAGCTGTGGGGAGAGTACAGCCATGGCAGCGCCGGCATCGAGGAGTACCTGACCGAGGTGCGCGCGATCGGGCGACTTGGTGCCAAGCCCCGCGACCCCTGCCCGTGCCAGAGCGGTCGCCGATTCAAGGACTGCTGCGCCGCGGTCGTTCGCGCGGTTACGCCGCCGCCCCGGCGTCGACGATACGCCAGGCTCTGCCCCGTCGCGGTCGCAACAGTGCTCGACGCCGTGCGGAGCCCAGCGGGGGGAACGGCATATGCCAGCCTTGTCACGCAGATGATGGAGATGTCGCTCGGCGAGGTCACCGATCCCGGCTTCGGGACGGCCACGAGATTACGAGCTGATAGCTGACGCTCGTGAGCGGGTGCGAAAGCACCGCGCCTTCCATGGCGCGATTCGAGGTGACGATGAAGCTCGGGCTGGGTTGATCGACTGCTGTGTGGTGAGGCGATCGCGGTGTGGTGACGGAGCGGCGCACGTCGTGCCCCACAGAGACGCCCTAGCCACGTCGGTGAAGTGCCCGTGTGTCGCAGGACGCCGCTAGTTCCCCGATGGTGGTTCGAGAGAGCAGACTACGCCAGCCGCCGGTCCAGGCTCCGCAGACCTGCAAGCCCCCCCTCCCCGCGCACGATCGTCGTCGCGCGGGGCGCGTCTTCCGCCGACCCAATGCGATGCGCGGCGCGGATCCGGGGCCGCGCTGCATTCGAGCGCGGCACGGCAGGGTGGAACGCGACACCCGGCGGCGCCGCATCGCGGCGCATACCTCGCGGTGCCACATCGGTGCAGGCACGGCAGCGGATGCACAGGGCATCTTGCACTGTCCGCTCGCCCTCCCCGCCCGAGATCGCCCCGGTCGGGCAGATCGCCACCGCCGCCTCGAGCAGCGGATCCTCCTGGTCCACGACCGAGAAGCGCGAGAGGCCGGGACAGCCGAGCGACTCGCAGCGGCCCTCCGCGACGTGCGCCTCGTACTCCTCCTCGAAGAGCCCGAGAGTGTTGCGCATGATCGTGGGGCTCGCCTGTCCGTGG
>VYDD01000156.1:65224-68921 GCA_009843625.1 Gammaproteobacteria bacterium
TCCAGGAACTCCGCGAACATCGCGTTGAGGTCGATGGAGCAGGCGCGCTCCGAGACGAAGACGATGCCGCCGGCCCCCACGAGCGCGCCGTGCGGCCGGAACGCGTCGGGTTCGAGCGTGAGGCTCTCCGCGACCCCGGCCGAGAGGTAGCCCGCGAGCGGCCCGCCGGCCTGGAGCGCCTTGAGGCGGCCCCCTTCCGAGATCCCGCCGCACGCGGCGAGCGCATCCGGGAGCGGCACGCCCCAGGGTAGCTCCGAGAACCCCGTGAACCGCACGTCCCCCGAGAAGGAGAAGATCTTCGTGCCGGGGGTCGCCTCCGTGCCGACCTCTCGGAACCACTCCACCCCGCTCCGAAGGATCAGCGGCACGTTCGCGTAGCTCTCGACGTTGTTGACGTTGGTCGGCTCGAAGTAGACGCCGGAGGCCGCCGGGAACGGCGGCTTGATGCGCGGCATCCCGCGCGCGTCCTGCACCGAGGCGATGAGCCCGGTCTCCTCCCCGCAGACGTAGGCGCCGGCGCCCCGGATCACCTCGAGCGTGAAGGAGAACTCCGTCCCCAGCACGCTCTCCCCGAGGAGGCCCGCCTCCTCCGCCTGCGCGATCGCGAGGCGCATCCGATCGATCGCGAGCGGGTATTCGTTCCGGATGTAGATGAAGCCGTGCTGCGCGCCCGAGCCGTAGCCGGCGATGAGCATCCCCTCGATCACCAGGTGGGGATCCCCCTCCATCAGGATGCGGTTCACCCAGGCGCCGGGGTCGCCCTCGTCGGCGTTGCAGACCAGGAAGCGCCGCGGCTGCTGCGCGCCCGCCAGGAAGCCCCACTTCACCCCCGTCGGGAAGAAGGCGCCGCCCCGGCCGGTGAGCCCCGAGTCGGTGACGAGCTGGCGCACCGCCTCGGGCTCCTGGTGGCGCTCGAGCATGCGGTTCGCGGCGAAGTAGCCGTCGCGCGCGATGTAGTGCGAGATCTGCTCGGGGTCGATGCGCCCGACGTTAGCGAGGAGGCGCCTCCCCCGCTCGTTCGCAAGGAAGGGGTGTCGCTCGATGGCGGGAATCCCCGGACGCTCCCCCGAGAGCACGCCCACGGCGAGCTCGGCGGCGGCACCGACGCGCCCCGTCGCCTCGTCGACGAGCAGCCCGACCGACCCGGGCGTCACCGGGCCGTAGAGCACCGTCGTCCCGTCGGGCCAGGTGATCTGGGCGAGGGGCTGGAGCCACTGCAGCCCGTAGCCGACCGTCCGGCCGACCTCGACGGTGGCGCTTCGCTCCTCGACGACACGGAGCAGCGCCTCGCGAGTCGCGTCGCAGCCGGCGGCAAGCGAGGAAGTGTCCCAGGCGAGATCGATGCGCGGGATCTCGGGATGCGTCCACGCCTCGTACTCGGCGCGCGATCGCTCGAGCAGCTCTGGGAAGGACTCCCGCGGCTCAGCCACCGGAGGTGCCCTCCACCGCCCCGCCCGGCGCCACGACGCCGGGTTCGCCGATCTGCGCCGGCTCTTCCCCCGCCTGGAGGCGCCTCGCGATGCGCACGCCCTCGGCGGCGGTGAGGTTCCCGACGACGCGGCCGTCGATCCAGATCTGCGGCGCCCGCTCGCAGCTCCCGTTGCACTGCTGGAGCTCGATGGCGATGCGGCCGTCATCCGACTTCTCGCCGAGCTCCGTCCCCAGCACGGCGAGCATCGCGTCGCGGATGCCGGCGCCGTTGCGGAGCCGGCAGGCCGGGCCGCTGCACCAGCCGACCACGACCTCGGCGGGGGGCTCGACCCGGAAGTCGGCGTAGTAGGTGACGGCGCCGTAGACGTGGGCCGGCGGGAGCTTCAGCCGCTCCCCGACGACCTCCATCGCCTCGGCGGAGATGTATCCGTAGCGGTGCTGCACGCGGTGGAGCGCCTCCAGCAGGTCGGCGTCGTCGGGGCGGAGGTCGGAGACCAGAGCGCGGATCTCGGCGGTCGCCTCGGTCTCACGCGGCATGCGCTCCCCCGGCCCGGGCCGCACCTAAGCGCGGCTCCGCTTCCGGCGCCACTATCGCGCGCCCGCGGTGCGCGTTCAAGGACGAGCCGGCCCCGGTCGAGCGTGCGCACCCCGCTCTGGGAACGCTCTTGCCCGCCGGTCCCTCTTCAGCGGGAGGAGCCGCCGTGACGCTGCCGCAGCCTCGCTCCGTCGCCTGGGGTATCCTGCCGCGGCAGCGATCACCGGGGGGACGGGCCGTGGGCCTGGACGATGTCACCCGCGCGGGCGTGGAGCGCGCCCTCGCCCGGTACGACCTGCTGGGCAGGGATGACTTCCTCGCGCGAGCTGGCCTCGGTGAAGCGCCCGGCTCCTTCATCGTGCGCGGCGAGCGTCGCTACGAGGCGAGACCGATCCTCGCCGTCGCGCACGGCTACGACCGGCCGGACGTCGGCCCGCTCCGGAAACGGGACCTGCCCCGTAGCGAGATCGCGCTCGCCGAACGGCTCGAGGCTCTCGGGTTCGCGGTCGAGCGGACCCTTCGCAATCCCAAGTGGGCCGAGGAGGAGATCATCCTCGCGCTCGCGACCTACCTGCGGGGCGCCACTCCCGACAAGAACAACGAGATGGTTGTCGACCTCTCGCGCGAGCTCAGAGCCCTGCCACTCCACGCCGAGCGCCCCGATGCCGCCCGTTTTCGCAACCCGAACGGCGTCGCGCTCAAGCTCGCCAATCTCGCCTGGCTCGATCCGAGCTACCCCGGCGGGATGGAGGGCCACAGCAAGCTCGACGCGGAGGTGTGGCGCCGCTACGCCGACGACGAGGACGCACTCGAGGAGGCCGTCGCGGCCATCCGGGAGGGCCGGGGTCGCTTCCAACTGCTCGACCTCGATCAGCTGCAGAGCGACGACGGCGTGGTCCTGCGTGTCACGGAGGTCGAGGAGCAGCACGTCGAGCGCCTCCGCGTCTCGGTCCCGGGAGCGGACCGCGAGGTCGAGCGGCGGGAGCAGCGCCTCGTCCTCGCCTACCGGGACCACCTCGCAGACCAGGGCCACACCGTCACGCGGCACACCTACCGCCTCGCCGCCTCGGGGATCACGCTTGCCTGCGACCTGGTCGATGAGACCGCGGGCGTGCTCTACGAGGCGAAGGGCGACATCCTGCGATCCTCGGTGCGCATGGCCGTCGGCCAGCTCCTCGACTACCGTCGATTCGAGAGGCGCCCGATGCAGCTGGGCGTGCTGCTGCCGCGCGCTCCCTCGAGCGACCTGACGAACCTGGTTCGCTCCGTCCCTGCGTCGGCGGTCTGGCCGACGAGCGACGGCTTCACGACCGGTCGGTGAGCCGCTCCATCAGGCAGGCTAGCCTCCCGGATTGGCGTGGGTGCCCGAAGAGCGCGCGCGGGTGCCCCGTCCCCAGGCTGACCGGCTGGCGTCGGCGTACCGCCGGCGCGACCTCTCGACGATCTCCGCGCGCGTCGCGGGTCCGCGGTCACGCGCCTCCTCGCCGGCGGGCCTCACATCCCCCAGCGCCTTGGCGTGTACCGTCTTCCGTTCCGCTCGCCCCGGGAGGCGCGTGCTCTCCCTCCTCCGGGTGCACGATGGCCCGCACGCCGAGACCCAGGCGCCAGGCGAGCGCAGCGCCCGCGAGGACGACGCTCACGAGGATCAGGGCGTGGAGCGCGAGCGCGTAGGCGGTCGCATCCGGCACCCCCACGCCGAAGTAGACGGCGACCTCGCGCGCGAAGAACTCG
>VYDD01000156.1:68931-69330 GCA_009843625.1 Gammaproteobacteria bacterium
AACTCGAAGGGGCCGATCCCGCCGGCGGTCGACGGGGCGGCGATGGCGAGGTTCGCGGCGCCGGCGATGGCGAGGTAGAGGGGCGCCGGGAGCGCCAGCCCGAAGGCGAGGCCGACGAGCCAGTAGGTCGCCGCCTCGAGCCCCCAGGAGGCCGCCGTCAGCCACGAGGCCGCCCACCAGTCGCGCGGGCCGCGGAGCGTGGTGAGCCCCGAGAGGAGCCCCGCCGCTATCGCCTCCGCCGCCGGGCGCGCCCGCCCGGGCATGAGCGCGGCCAGGCGTCCGAACACCACGCCGAGCCGTCCGGCCCAGGCGGGCCGCTGCGAGAGCAGCACCAAGAGCGCCGTCGCCACCAGGAACGCCCCGAGCCCCGCCGCCGCGAGCAGCCGCAGCGGCCCGCCT
>VYDD01000397.1 GCA_009843625.1 Gammaproteobacteria bacterium
ATCACCAACAGGCGGAGCGCGCGCCGGAGCGGGTCCGCGGCGCCGGTCATCCGCCGCCCGGACCCGCCCCGGCGGCCCCCCGCCGCGACCGCGCAACCGCGCGGTTGTGCTCGCTCAGGGTGCGCGAGAAGGTGTGCGAGCCGTCGGCGTTGGCGACGAAGTACAGGTAGTCCACCTCGGCCGGATGCAGCGCGGCGTCCAGCGCGGCGGCTCCGGGCGCCCCGATGGGGCCGGGGGGAAGCCCCCCCTGGGTGTAGGTGTTGTAGGGGTGATCGGCTACCGAGTCCATCGCGGCGAAGAGCAGGCGCGGGCGGTGGCCGCCCAGCGCGTACAGCACGGTGGGGTCGGCCTGCAGGAGCATGCCGATGCGCAGGCGGTTGTGGTAGACCGCCGAGATCGCGGGCATTTCGCCGGATGCGCGAGCCTCCGCCTGGATGATCGACGCCAGCGTAACCACCTCCCGCTCCGACAGTCCCAGCTCCGCGGCCCGGGCCTGCCGCTCGGAGGTCCAGTAGCTCCGGTAGCGCTCGCTCATCGCGTCGACCACGGCGTCGAGCGGGACACCTCCGGCGAAGAGGTAGGTATCCGGAAACAGGTATCCCTCCAGACCCGGCCCCGGCAGATTCCAGCGGGTGTGGGCGTCTTCCCCGCCCAGCCTGACGCGCACGGTGTCGGCCGGCAGTTCGGTGATGCCGGCGACGCGGGTGGCGATCCGGGGCAGCGTGAAGCCTTCGGGAATGGTGACCGCCACCATCCTGACCCGGCCTTCGACAAGGGCGTCGAGCAGGCGCGGCCATCCGGTTCCGGCGTCCAGCGCATACGTGCCGGCGCGAACGTTGCGCTCGTCCCGCCGCAGCCGCGCGTAGACGCGGAAGAACAGGGGGCGGCGTATCAGTCCGCGGGCCACCAGCGTGTCGGTGATCTGCCCGAAGGTGGCTCCCGGCGCGACCGTGAACACCACGGTCTCACCGTCCGCGGGCAGGCCGCCGGGCGTTTCGACCGGCGCCGCCAGCCGGAGCAGCGCCGACCCGCCGCCGAGCAGGATCACGCCGGCAGCCGTCGCGAGCGCGATCCTCGGCCAGCCTAGGGCCGCGCCCCGTCTGCCGACGGCCCGCGTTGCCGCAGCGCTCCCGGCGACGACCCTCTGGAGCATTGAAGCCGCGCCGGCGGCCGCAGCCCTCGTCCACCCGCGGCGAACCTTCCGCACCAGCCCGGCAATGACCGTTGCCGCGGCCTGCACCCACCTGGTCACCTGAGGCGCCTCTCTCCCGCGTCCAGCCATCTCTGCAGAATCAATGCGGCCGCCGCCGCATCCACGCGTTCCTTCTGCTCCCGCTTGCGCCGGGGCAGTGCAAGCGAGCGTACGACCCTCTCCGCGCGGGCGGATGTCATGCGCTCGTCGACATAGTACACGTCGAGTTCCAGGCTGCCACCGAGTCGATCTCCGAAACGCCGCACTTCGGCGCACCATTCCGTCTCGGTCCCGTCTGCGGCGAGTGGGAGCCCGACGATCAGCGCGATTGCGCCGTGGTCACGCGCGAGCGCCTGAAGGGCGCCCATGGGCGGCCGCTTGCCGCGCCGCCGCGTCAGGGTAGGCAGGGGCGTGGCGAAGGTACCCGTCGGATCGCTGATTGCGACACCGATTCGCCGTTCGCCATAATCGATGCCGAGCACGCGCATGCGAGGCTTTCTCTCACTGTTCTGGAGACTGTTTTCCGGATTGGATCCTACCCGCACTCACAAATGACCCCAACAACATCACACTCGGCTCCCGTCGCCGTCGACCGTCCGCGTACCTCCATGAGCGCGATTCGCATCATTGAGCGCAAGAGCGCCGGCCGGACCCTGGAAGCCGGAGAGCTGCGGGCCTTCCTTGGCGCGTATCTCGAGGGTGACGTCCCCGACTATCAGATGGCCGCCTTCCTGATGGCCGTCTGGTTCCGTGGCCTCTCGGGCGCCGAGCTGGATGCCGTCCTCGACACGATGATCGCCTCGGGAGCCTCGCTCGATCTGTCCCATCTCGATGGCCCGCGGGTGGACAAGCACTCTACGGGCGGCGTCGGAGACAAGGTGTCGCTGGTTCTGGCTCCGCTCGCGGCGGAGTTGGGGCTTTACGTGCCCATGATGTCGGGCCGCGGTCTCGGCCACACGGGCGGCACCCTCGACAAGCTCGAATCGATTCCGGGCTTCCGCACCGACATCGCGCTCGACGATTTCGTGTCGATACTGGAGCGGGAGCGGTTCGCGATGATCGGGCAGACCCCGGAGATCGCGCCCCTCGACCGCCGGCTCTACGATCTTCGCTCGGTGACCGGCACGGTGTCGTCGATTCCCCTGATCGCGACCAGCATCATGAGCAAGAAGCTCGCCGAGGGGCTGACCGGGCTGGTGCTCGACGTCAAGGCAGGCTCCGGCGCCTTTCTGCCCGGAATCGAGCGCGCGCTGGAGCTGGCGCGGACGATGGTGACCCTCGGCGAGCGTGCCGGAGTCGAGACGGTCGCCATGGTGACGGCGATGGATCGTCCCCTTGGGCGCGCCATCGGCAACGCGCTGGAGGTGGCCGAGGCGCTGGACTGCCTGGCCGGCGGCGGTCCCGCCGATCTTCGGGAAGTGACGCTCGGGCTGGTTGCCCAGATGATGATCGTCGGAGGTCTCGCGCGCGATGCGGGAAGCGCCCGGGCGAGGGCGGCCGCCGCGCTGGACTCGGGCCGCCCGCTGGAACGCTTCGCGCGCGTGGTGGCGCTTCAGGGGGGCGACACCCGGGCGGTCCACCGTCCGGAAAGGCTGCCGGCCGCAAGGGTTCGCCGCTACGTGCGCGCGCAATCGTCCGGCTTTGCGGCGGCCATCGATCCGCGGACGCTGGGCCACGGGGTGGTTGAGCTGGGGGGTGGCCGGACGCGGCTCGGGGCAACCATCAACCGCGGGGTGGGCTTCAGGCTGGAGGTCCAGGTCGGGGAGAAGGTCGCGTCCGGCAGCACCCTGGGGGTCGTGTACGCGGCCACGTCGGAGGACGCCGACAGGGCGTCGGAGATGCTCCGTCGAGCGATTCGGGTCGCTCAGGACGTTCCGCCGCCGCAGACGCCCCTGCTGTCCCACCGGGTAACCGCGAACGGAGTCGAGCAGCTCTAGCGCGGCACGCCGCCGAAGATTCGCGAGGCGTCGCAGGGCTCGGTCGGCTCCGTGCCCGGAATGAAGATCTCCTGGTAGCGCTGAACCTCCGGACACCACTCGGAGGCCAGAAGCCCGGTCTTGTTGTCCACCTGGAGCCGGAGGAGGGTTTCCGGCAGCGGCCAGCGCGACGGAATCTCCCGCAGCGGGGGCATGTCGGGGCGGGTCTCGTCGCCCTCCCACCCGTAGTACACGCTGCGCATGAAGGTGCCCCAGACGGGGGCCGCGTCGCCGCCGCCGGTAGAGTTGGGGCGGATTTCCTGGGGCTGGTCCATCCCGTACCAGACGATCGCGTGCAGGTCGGGCGTGAAGCCGTTGAACCAGGCGTCCGTCGAATTGTTGGTCGTCCCGGTCTTGCCGGCCGCGGGGACTTCGTGCGGAAGCCCGGCGATGATGCGGATCGCCGTGTAGCCGGTTCCGGCCGCGACCACGTCCTCCAGCATGTGCACGATCACGCGGGCCTCGAGGCTGTCCATCACCGGCGTCTTCTCCGGCTGGGGCTCCCAGAGCACCTGACCCTCGGCGTTCTCCACCCGCAGGATGCCGTGCGGCTCGACGCGCGTGCCCAGGGTCGCGAACGAGGCGTACGCCTTGGCCATGTCGATGGGAAGAACCTCCGCCGATCCGATCGTGGCCGACGGGAAGCGCGGGATGTCGGTGCTCAGACCGAGCCGGGTCGCCATCTGGGCGACGGTCTCGATGCCGACATCGTCCCACCCGAGCCTGATGGCGATCATGTTGCGCGATTCCCGCAGGCCCTGGCGGATGGTCATGCGCCCCTTGAAGATCTCGTCGAAGTTCTGGGGCAGCCAGGGTTCGCCGCTCACCTGCATGTAGGCGAAGGGTGCGTCGACCACGACGTGCGAGGGCGGGATGCCGCTCTCCACCGCCGCCGCGTAGACGAAGGGCTTGAACGAAGAGCCCGGCTGACGCATGGCCTGGGTGGCGCGGTTGAACTTGGAGTGGACGAAGTCCCTGCCCCCGACCATCGCCAGCACCTCGCCGGTCGACGGCTCCAGAACGATCATCGCCCCCTGGACATACGGCGTCTCGAAGGCTTCCGTAGCCTCCGCGAACTCCGCATAAAGGGGGTGGTCGAACCCGGGCCGCGCCTCGACGCGCCCGAATCCCCACTCCATGGCCCGCTCGGCCAGGAACTGCATGTCCAGGTCGAGCGTGGTCTGGATCTCGAGGCCCGCCGTGTACAGCTGGCTGCCGTAGCGGTCGTCGAGGATCTGGCGGATCCATTCCTCGAAGTAGGGGGCCACCGGTCCCCCGCTGCGGGTGCCCGGCGTCGGGAGTGGAACCGCCGACCACCGTTCAAGCTCTGCCGGGCTGATGATCCGCTGCTCGGCCATGCGGCGCAGAACCAGGTCGCGCCGCGATTGGGACTCTTCCGGGTTGAGGAAGGGGTTGTAGCGGCGCGGACGGTTGGGGATCGCCGCAAGGAGCGCGGCCTCCGCCGGGTTGATCTGCGTCGCCGGCTTGCCGAAGTACTTGCGGGCGGCCGCCTCGATGCCGTACACCCCGTCGTAGTTCACCTGGTTCATGTAGGCTTCGAGAATCTGGTCCTTCGTGTAGGCCCGCTCCAGCTCCAGCGCGACCTGCGCCTCCTTGAGCTTGCGTACCAGCCGCTTTTCGAAGCCGATGTCCTCCTCCCAGATGTTGCGCGCCAACTGCTGCGTAAGCGTGCTTCCTCCGCCGTGCTCCAGGGATCGGGTGAGAACCAGGTCGCGGGCCGCGCGCGCAATGCCGATCGGGTCCAGGCCACCGTGGTTGTAGAAGCGCTTGTCCTCGACCGCGACGAAGGCGCCCGGGACATAGGCGGGCAGCGAGGCTATGGCCACGGGGGTACGGACCTGGATGCCGAACTCCGAGATGATGCGGCCGTCGCGGGCGAGCAGCTTCGAGGTCTGGCGGGGCTCCCAGTTGTGGATCTGGGCGATGGAGGGACAGTCGCCGCACAGGTTGCGCCAGGAACCCCACACGAAGCCGCCGGCCAGCGCGGCCGACGTCAGCAGGATCCACGGTACCGCCGGCACCGCGAGCAGTGCTCGAATCGCCGAAACAGGGGTCTTCATGTCTATCCGGGGTTGGGCCTTTTGCGGGAAGCATGATGTCACGGTCTGGTCAGGCTCATGTAACGAAAAGGTAACCGCGATTTCGTCGCACTCCGCCGATCTCCGCTGCAAATACCCCGCCTCGTGCGTCCCGGATCCCGCACCGGCAGGTCCCCTTTGCAGGGGATGGCGGCTGTGTTAGTATGCTCCCAATCCGGGCTGACGTACCGAGGTCAGCGACTCGGGTGGGGCAAGTACTTGAGGGGGATTGGGGAAGGTCGCCGTCCGGCAGGGCGTGTTCGGAAGCGGTTTCCGGGTACACACTGGGCAGGGAGGTTGCCTGTGACGCAATCCATTGTTCGATCGACACCGACAAAAAACCCGACAGGAAACCAAAAACGTTCTAATCCGACACCGATATTGTCGTATCGGCGCTTCGAGAGCGGGCGCACCTCTGCGGTGACGCCCGTTTTTCGTTGGTTCAAGGAGGCGATCATGACACGTATTCTCTCCGCGGCCCCGGGACTGCTCGGGATCGCCGCGGCGGCGATTCTGCTCACCGCCGCGCCCGCAGCCGCCCAAACCGGAAAGGTGACCGGCGTGGTCTCTGATCAGGCCACCGGCGAGCCCCTCGCAAACGTCTCGGTCTTCATCGACGGGACCGGACGCGGGTCGCTGACCCAGGACAACGGCCGCTTTTTCATCATCAACGTTCCCCCCGGCACCTACACGCTGGTGGCCGAGCTGATCGGCTACGCCAGCGAGCGGCGCGAGAACGTCGCCGTCTCAATCGACGTCACGGTGCAGCAGAACTTCCAGCTCGCCACCGAGGCCATCGCACTGGGTGAGGTCATCGTTTCCACCAGCCGCACCCCGCTGGTGGTGGAGGGCCAGACCGGGTCGCTCGAGATGATCTCCAGGGACGAGATCGACGCGCTGCCGGTGACCGACATCATGGGCGTGCTCGAGCTGGAGCAGGGCTTCCTGCAGGTTCCGGAGGACAACACCACGGTGGTCTCCTTCGCGCAGCAGAGGCAGGGAGTTACGGCCCTCCGGATCCGCGGCGGACGGGGCGCCGAGACGACGGTCATGATCGACGGCATTCCGATCAACAACTTCGCGCTCGGCGGCCCGGCCTTCGACATCACCAACAAGGCCATCGAGCAGGTGGCGATCTTCACGGGGCAGCTGGACGTTCAGTATGGCAACGCACTATCGGGCGTCGTCAACTACGCTACCCCCGAGGGCTCCGACGAGCTGCAGGGCGAGCTTGAGTTCCGGTCCTCCGAGGTGGGCGGATGGCTGGGCAACCAGTACGACCAGACCCGCGGGTTCGACATGTTCGAAGGGGTCATATCGGGTCCCATCCCCATGACCGGCGACAACCTGCGCTTCCTCATCGCCGGCCGACAGAGGTACGGAGCGGCCCGCGCCTACGAGTTCGACTACGATGTCTTCGACCCGTCGAACCCGTCCACCGAGTTCAACACCCCCGACGCCAACGACGTCATCCCCGGCTGGCGGGCGACCGGGTTCGACGAAGTACGGGACGGCTACGCCAAGCTAACCTATTACGCGACCCCGGCGGCCAAGCTGAACCTTTCCTGGGCGGGGTACGAGCGGGAGTACAAGCCTTACGACTTCGACTGGACCCTCGCCGTCAACCCGCTGGAGTACATGACCACGGCCACCGACAGCGCCTACTACCTGGCGCGGACCAGAACTCTGGACTACCAGAACCTGGTGCAGAACTCGCTCCGGCTGGACCGCAACCTGTTCATCGCACGCTGGGACCACACCTTCGGACGTTCCGCCTACAAGATCACGGTGGGACGCTTCGACCAGAGCCGCGAGACCTGCAACGTCATGAGCGGTGTCTGCCTGCAGAACCACTACGAGGACCCCAACTTCAATGGCGGCTTCGTGGCTCCGGGCCCCGCGGTGTACAACAACACGCCCACCGCGGGGACCGACCGCTTCTGGGGCGGGGAGAGCGTGCTGACGACAACCGGCCGCTTCGACTTCCAGTCGCAGGTCTCGGACAACCACAACATCTCGGGCGGCGTGTTTTACCAGGGTCACGACCTCACCTATGACGAATGGGACGACGTGGGTGTCAACGACGTGGTCAAGCTGCACCAGCTATTCGAGGCCCAGCCCTGGGACGGGGCCGTCTATATCCAGGACCAGATCGAATACGACTTCCTGACGCTCAAGCTGGGCGCGCGCTTCGACTACGGGAGGGCGAGCGGGCTCTTCTTCGCCAACCCCGTCGATCCGACCAACGGCACCACCGCCCTCGACGTGTGCACCAATCCGTCGCAGTGGCAGAACGTCACCGTGCGCGAGTACGATCCGGCGACCGAAACCGTCAGCACGTCGACGCTTTCGGCCGATCCGAGCTGGACGCTCGCCGGCTGCACCTTCGAGGTCCGCGACGAAGCCACGCGCATCGCGTCTTCCGACGACTTCTCGGAGGCGGATACCCGCTCACAGTTCTCTCCCCGGATCGGCGTGAGCTTCCCGGTCACGGAGAGCTCGAGCCTGTTCCTGAACTTCCAGCGTCTCTCGCAGAACCCGATTCTCATCAACAACTACCGGAACTCGGGTATCGGCACCGCGCGCGAGGGAACCATCGCGGGACCCGCAATCTTTGTGAACGCTTCGGCGGGGCAGACTCCCTTCCTGGGCAACCCGCACCTCGTCACCGAGCAGGCGACGACCTACGAGATCGGGTATTCGCAGGAGATCGACGGCCAGTACGCCCTTTCCGCCGTCATCTTCTCGAAGGACCAGAGCGGCCTCACGGGCGTGGCCCGCGTTGGCAGCCCGCCCTACACGGTCATCGATCCGGGCGCCACCTACGGCTTCTCCGCGCCCGACTACGCTGTCCTGACCAACCAGGATTTCGCGACCACGAGGGGCATCGAGATCGCGCTGCGCCGGCGTGTGGAGAACTACTGGGGCTTCGACGTGAACTACGGCCTCTCGGCGTGCCGCACCAACGCCGCGGACCCGGAGCGGGAATTCGAGGCCCAGACCGATGAGGGCGATCCCTTCATCAGGGACGAGATCCCCTGCGAGATCGACCAGCCCCACAAGTTCACCGGCGTCTTCCGGCTCGCGGTGCGCGACGACGTGCCCGAAATCCCGTTCGGCGACGTGCTCGCCAACACCAACCTTTCGGTGATCTTCTCCGCGTCGAGCGGGTTGCCGTACACGCCGACGCTGACGTTCGAGGGCTTCGGCGAACTCGAACAGTTCGACCGCTACAGCGGGCGCGCGCCCATGCTCATGACCCTCAACATGCAGGCCCGCAAGGACTGGACCATCAACAACGTCCGCTACGGATTCTTCGTGAACGTAAACAACCTCACCGACCGCCTGAACTGCATTCAGGTGTACGAGTCGACCGGGAAGTGCACCGACGGCTCCGAGGACCAGAGCCGGCGCCGCGCGGGGAACACGGTGGACACCAACACGAGCTCCACCTTCTTCGACCGCCCGCACTTCCTCGGCCAGCGCAGGACGATTACGGCCGGCATGAGGGTCACCTTCTAGAAGGCCATGGGCCGCCGGTATGCAAAGAGACGCCAAACTTGTCCAATCGGAGTTCTCATGAAGCAACTTCTTACGCACAGGGCAGGCCTCCTCATCTCGGGCCTGGTCGTGATGCCGCTGGGTACGCCCGGCGAAGCGCGAGCCCAGGAAGACGTGACGGTCATCGACGCGGGGGGTGTGGGCAACGATCTTCTGGTGCCAACGCGCCCGAACCTCTTCCAGTTGCGGGCGTTCGGCGATGAGGGCGCGGCCGGGGTTCGCACCAACGGATCCAACACCTGGTGCCTGCAGAACATTCAGGGCTTCTCGAGCCGTTTCAACTTCGGCTGCCGCACCGGCTGGTATGTCCGCCAGGTCAACGGGTTCTACACTTCCGCCATCTTCGACATGGGGATGAAGTGGGGCGCGCCCGCCAGCGACCTGCCGGACGTGATTGACCCGGCCACCAGCGGGCTCGGCGGCGGCGGGTTTACCGTGAACATGACCACCCTCATCATCGGGGGAGCGGTACAGGGTGGGGGCGACAAGCTCTGGGCTTCCGACCGGAGCCCGGTCGATCTGCTGAACCTGGCGGCCAAGACGACCGAAGACGCGACCTGTACCAACCACACCGCCCGGCGCGACGGCTTCATGTTCACGGGATTCCAGCTCACCCCCACCTCCGACTGCGAGATGACGCACCCCGCATCCGGATGGAAGGGCAGCCACCCGATTCCGGCTGACTCGTATCTGGCACTTCAGGCGTCCGCGCCGGAGTTCGGCGCCATGTACGACGCGATGAGCCCCAACGACTACGATCCCTTCGCCTTCTGGCGCGTCCCCGAGGAGATGCAGGCCACCGAGAAATTCCTCGGGGACTGGCAGACCTACGGCGAGTTGAGCGACTGGTACCGGAACGCTCTCGAGCGCTACGGCACGGTGGTTCCCGGAGGCGCCGGATCGCCCAACTACGCGGGCTGGCCGCTGGGACTCACCCAGTTCTACGACGGGTTCTACTTCGGGTTGCCGACGGTCGGAAACGTAATGTACTTCCAGTCCATCATCGTCAACGAGTCCGAGAAGGTATACGGCGTGGGCATGACCTACGATTCCGTCTACATCGGCATCAACGTCGATCCATTGTTGCAGGGTCAGGGCGACGCCCACTACTTCGACCCCGTGCGCAGCGCGATGCTCTGGAAGGAGACCGGCAGCCGCTGCGCAGACGCCATCGACCCACCGGGTTCGGGCTGCAACCGGACTGGAGACGACGACTGGAACAACGGCGCCGCGGGCGCGGGCATCGTGTTCCTCAAGACCCCCATCGGCGACGCGCGCTACAAGCTGTTCAGCGACCCGTCGAGCGATTTCTACAATCCCGCGCACCCGCGCGCAGGCGACACCATCATGTTCCAGCACCAGCGCCAGTGCGGGTTTGGGGGCTGCATTCCGCGCACCTGGAGCCGCAGCCAGCGCGCCCACTTCGGACACTTCGCATCGATCGGCGAATACACGCTGGACGGAGAGACGCCGGGCGACCTGTCCGACGGCGCCTACCACCGAATTTTCCGGCCGGAAGCGTGGCCGGAGCGCACGGGGGTCTACAACAAGTACGTTCCGGGTGAGGGTGAAGCAGGCGCGCCCACCTGGGACTGGAACCACGACGGCCAGCCGGACACCATCTACGCCGACGCCTGCGGCAGCCGCGGGTGCGTGGCCCTGTGGGCGGACACGCTTCCGTCGGGCTATACGAACAGCTACGGCAACATCGCCGATATCGCCGTGGGTCCGGTGCACATGGCCCCGGGCGACACGGTCCCCTTCGTGGTAGCGCTGGTAGGCGCCGCGGACTCCACATCCATGGAGTCCGCCCTGGACAACGCCATCGGCTTCTATCAGCAGATGTACCTCGGACCGGAAACGGCGCCGCCGCCGGTGATATCCGCGGTGGATGTGGTCGGAGGCCAGGCCTCATCCACGGGTGAGATCGACGGAAACGAGATCTCGCTCTTCTTCGACGATGCCCCCGAGGAATGGGTCGATCCCTACCTGGCCAACCTCGACGTGAGCGCCGACATCGCGCGCAACTACTGGCTGGCGGATTCGGTCGCGGCGCGCTCCACCAACAACGTGGCCGCCATCCACATCTTCAAGTCCTGCGACGGGGGTTCCACCTGGACCCAGGACGGGGACTGCGACGGCGACCCGGTCTTCGACGAGACCTCCAAGTGGTCGAACTTCGGGTGGCAGCCCTATGAGACCTTCGAGGCCGAGGACGATGGCACCCTGCCCAACGTATTCGAGGACGAGTCCCTGATCCCCGGCGTGACCTACACCTACTCCATCGTCACCGAGACGCGCGGAGCCAGATTCAACGTGGTGCGCGGCACGCACGTCGACTCGTTGCTGGCCGAGGAAGTGGTGTTCGCGCCCGAACTGATCGGGGCCGTGTCCGCTTCAGGCACCAACCCCAACGTGGCGGTCGTGTACGCGCCCCTCAACCTGGCGGCAGGCGCCAGCCGCGCCGAACTGAACGAGGTCTCCCGCAGCGGGAACTCCACCGTGCCGGTCGAGTTGTCCGTGGTCGGAACCTCCCCCGTCTCCGGGCAGTACCGGATCGTCTTCGGCGACAAACTGGTGGTCAACCAGGTGGACAACCTGGACGACACCGGCTCGCCGACCTCCAGCCAGACTACGGTAGCCGCCCAGACGGTGCGCACCGTCACGGGCATGGAGGGGGAGCCGAAGGAGGTCGTGATTGCCAGCGTGGACTTCAACCGGTCCGGCACCGTGACCTTGTCCGGGCTGGAGGAATTGCCGGTCGACAGCGCCATGCAGAGTTCGATGCAGCGCACCACGGTGTTCGAGGGAGGCTTCGGCATGGTGGTCGCCGCCGGGTCCACCCCCTTGCTCGCCTCGACCACCCTCGAGGGCGACGAGGCCACCCCCGGCGCCTTCTTCAGCCGCGAGGACTTTCCCTTCTTCACGGTGTCGGTGGACGCCGGGGAGGGGGGTACGCTGGACCCGCCGTCCAGGGTCTTCACCACCGCGTCGGCCGACACCGTCGCGGACCGGGTGCAGCCCACGGTGTGGTGGCTCACGAGTTCCTCCGGATATGTGGGCGGCAACGAATACGGAGAGTACGCGATCGTCTGGAACGCGGACGCGTGGGGCGCCGGCGCGCCCTTCCGGCTTCCGGATGCCGCGATCGAGGCCACCGTGGCCGCGTCCCTGTCGGGACGTCCGGCGGCCTCCACTTCGAGCACGGGCGAGGACGTCCTGGCAGCCGTGCAGGAGGTCAATCCGGATGTCGAATCCCTGGAGTCGTACGCGCTTCCGTTCTCGGTGCGCAACAACACCTACGGCCGCGACGTGCAGATTGCGGTGATCGGCCACCAGGAATCTGTGCTCGTCGGACAGGCGGTCGACACGGCCCGGGTGGAGGTTCCGGCGGGCGTGTGGGTGCCGGGCGACCAGATCTACTTCGTAGAGACCGTGACCCGGGAGGTGACCGACGACCAGGGCAACACGGTCCTCGACGCGGGCGGGCAGCCCGCGACGGAAACGGCCACGGTCGTGACCTTCGACGTGACCCTCGGCTGCGACGCACCGCGTCCCTCCTGCGATCCGACCACTGGAGGGTCGACCGAGTCCGGCTACATCCCGGTGACCGAGCAGGTCACGCTGACGGTCCCGTGGCTGGTCCCGCTTCAGTCGGGCGACGAGGTGGTGGTGGACGTGCAAAGGGCGATCACGGCGGCGGAGGCCGCGGCGACGGGTGCGGTTTCCCTCGACGACGTACACGTGGTGCCCAACCCGTACTTGTACGCAAGCGCGTTCGAGCGCGCGACCGACGCGCGGGTTCTGAAGTTCACGAACCTTCCCCAGGAAGGGACCATCCGCATCTTCGACGTGGCGGGACGATTCATCCAGGAGATCGTCTATGGTCCCGAGGATCTCCAGGGGATTGATGCCTACTGTGGCGCCGGAGACTGTGGGGGTGACCTCAACTGGGACATGCAGACCCGCGAGCGCACCAACCTGGGAGCGGGACTGTACATTTTCGTTCTCGAATCCGGCGGCCAGAAGAAGATGGGCAAGTTCGTCGTCATTCGCTGAGCCTGACGCCAAGGAGATAGATCAATGAACCGTGCACTGCTGCTAGCGCTCACGCTCGTGGCGACGGCGGAGATGCTTGAGGCTCAGGAAACGCTGACCTCGACGCCGGAACAAATCGTGACCCGCGTCGGAACCCGGGGCGCCGCCTTCCTCGCGGTGGGCGTCGGCGCGCGCGGCCAGGCGCTGGGAGGCGCCTTCGGAGCGGCGGCGGACGACGTCACCTCGCTCTACTGGAACACCGCGGCCATGTCGCGCATCGACGGCTTTTCCGCCGGGATGACGACGGCGCGGCTCTTCGACGAACTCGACATCCAGCACACATTCGTGGGCGTGGTGATGCCGTTCGGGTTTACCCGCATCGGCGTGAGCGTGAACACCCTCGACTCCGGGGAAATGCCCTGGCAGAGCGAGTACTGGCCCAACGCCGGCTACGGGGGCGAACAGGATCCGACCGCCGCGGCCTTCAGTTGGACGGGAACCGCGATCGGGCTGCACTTCGCGCAGCCCATCACCGACCGCCTCACGGTGGGCGTGGCGGGCAAGGTGGTCGAGGAAGGGATCACCAATGCGACGGCGAGCTACGTGGGCGTCGACATGAGCACGGTGTTCCGCACCGGGCTCTATGGCGTCACCCTCGGGGCGTCGCTCACCAACCTCGGGACTTCGGGCCGATTCGAGGGAAACCTGCTTGACAACCGGGTCAACACTTCGTTCTCCGAGTCCCAGCTCGACGACTTCATCCGGGTGGTGGAACTGTCCGCGGCGACCGACCATCTCGAACTCCCCACGTCGTTCCGCTTCAGCGTGATGCTGGACCTGATCGGGGGAGCGGACGCGATCGTCTCTCCGGACGCCGACCAGTCGCTCCGCCTGATGGCCGACATCAACGATCCCGTCGACGCGCCCCAGGAAACCGCGCTCGGCCTCGAGTACGGCTTCAGGGGACTGGCGTTCGTGCGGGCCGGCAAGCGCTTCGCGAACGAAGACCAGATCGACAACGGGCTCATGCACGCGGCCGCCGCCGGCGGAGGCCTGCGGCTCCCGGTCGGGGAACTGGGCACGCTGAGCGTGGACTACGCCTACACGTCGATGGAGCAGCTGGAGAACATCCAGGTCTTCAGCTTCCAGCTGCAGTTCTGACGGGAGGAAATAGACTGATGAGAGTACTGAACCGGTTGGCGCTGGCCGGGCTGGTGATGGCGCTGCCCTCGGCCGTACACGCCCAGTCCGAACAGGGCGCGTGGAGCGTCGAGGTATCTGCGGGAACCCAGATGTACGCCCCGTCGAGTTCGCTCATGAACAGCCCCATGCTCGCGCTGGAGGCGTTGTATCAGCTCACCCCGCGCATTGCGCTGGGGCCTGCGATTCAGTTCCACCGCGCCGACACGGACGGCAGCTTCTACGTGGCCGCCATCGACTTCGGCGCCGACAGCACCCGCATCTACGAGGTAGGCCAGACGCTGAGCGCGCTCCACTACGGCCTGAACGCGCACATCAGCGTCATGCCGGGAAGCCCGCTGGATCCATATGTCGTCGTCGGCGGGGGCGGAGCCACGCTTTACCTGGATACGCAGGCCAACGACGACTTCCGGCGCGTGACCCATCAGATGGTGCTGGGGGGCGCGGGGGTGCGCTACGCGGTGACGGAGGCCGCCGGCATCCAGGTGGACGTGCGCGACGTCATCTACCGGGACTTCGACCGCGATGTCCTGAACCCGGTCGAGGAGCGACTGCGCAACTGCAAGAGCGACGGGACCTGCCGGTTTCCGGATGCGGAACGCACCGACCTCCCGGACAAACAGGACATGATCCACAACATCCGCCTGTCGATCGGGTTGACGTACGTCCCCGGACTCAACCGCTAGCGGGCAGGAGGCGATCAAATGAAAGCAGCACGCAAGCGAATCCGGCTGCACGCGGTGGGTGTCGCCCTGTGCGGCGCGCTCCTCGTGGCCGCCTGCGAGACCGACAACGTTACCGACCTGACCGACGACCGGCCGGTGCTCAAGATGACGATCGCGCCGGGGGATGCAGTGTTCCCCTCGGGCTCGGTCGCGCTCTCGAAGGCGGTCGTCTCCGAGTTCGATTTCTCGGTGCCGGACGGGTTCGACCGGGGGACGGGAGCGGGCGGGTTCTTCGTTCCCGTAGCAACCCCCATAGGTACCGCTCCCGCGGTGGACCTGGGAGGCTCAGTGCGTAATTCTTC
>VYDD01000190.1 GCA_009843625.1 Gammaproteobacteria bacterium
CCCGCTTGGCGTCGGCGAGCTGGCGATGCACGAGGCGGAGGCGTTCGGAGAAGCTCCGGATGTGGGCCACCGCGGCCTCGGTGGTTCCGGGTGCGACGGCAATGGCCGGGGCGCGGAGGATCTCGAAGAGTTGGTCGGCCGTGATCCTCCGGATCCTGTGGCGCTTGAGAAGGCTCTCCAGCGTCCGGCGCTGGACCCGTCGAGCCTTCGCGGGCGTAGGAACCTTGGCCCAGAGATCGAGGAACCAAGCATCGGCGACGCTTCCAACCGCTTCGAGGATCTGCGGATAGTAGCGCCACAGCTGCTCCCGCACGCGATTCGACAGGCGGGTGCGCTCCCGCGCGAGTTCCTCGGCGATCCGCGACCACGCCCTCAACTCGATGACGACCGGGTCGACGGAGTCGATCCTCCGGAAGTGGTGCAGATAGGTCCTCAGCGCGTCGGCGAGGACACGGGCGTCGAGGCTGTCGTCCTTGGCGCCGGCGGGCGAGAAGCGGTCGCGGAACCGGTCGAGCTGCTTCGGGTTGATCGAGTAGACCGCGAACCCCCGGTCCATGAGGCTCTCGACGACCGGCCCGTGCGGGACTTCGATCGCCACCGGAATGTCCGGGGCGGATCCTCCGCACTTGGCGGCGATCCAGTCGGCCATCTCGGCGAGCCCCGCGCCACTGTGGCGGAAGACTCGTTCCGCCCGCCTCGATCCGTCGCCGCCGACCACGCAGACGTGGTGCGTCTCCGACGCCCAGTCCACGCCGGCGAACCAGGCTTCAGGTCTTGCCATGCTCCCTCCCGTGTGAAGGTGTCATTGGACAGCCGAGGCTGTGCCGCGATGCCCGCCATTCCCTGTACTGGCGCTCGATGGCGCGACTCCCCACTGGGCATCCATCGCGGCTCCGGGCCGGGGCACTAGTCCCAGCTAGGTGCTCGGTGGCACTTGGGTCAGAGAGGTTACTCCCGGCCTGGCCGCCCTTCGCTGCTTGAACGTCTTTGCGATCCACTGCAAAGCGTTCAAGAAAGGTACAGGGTCAGAGGGGGCGCAGCCCCCCGCCAGCCTCGCTCGGGGACACGCGGAGTGTGGCCCCAGCGAGTATGCTGGCTTGTCTCCGAAACGCGTTTGGGAGCCCAGCTCCCGGACAAGGCAACCGGAAGGGGCTCCGAACGCCTCCTCGCGCTTGCCTGTGCGAAGGAAGGCCCCCGGGACGCTGAGAGGCGCAACCTCGTCAGCCTTTGGGTAACGTGATCAACGACCGGACCTTGTCGTCAAGTCGAGGCTCCGGTGCGGCGACTGCCGATCAATCGTGAATGACTCAATGCGGCGTCCAGGAAAGGCATCCCGCAGGCTCACGGCCTCCTCCAACCGACTCTCGTCGAGATCCGCTCGTGCAAACACCGCCACTTCGAACGGCACATCCACTGGTACCCAGCACACCCGATAGAAGCCGCTAATGGCAGTCCTCTCGATGGTCCACGAGCGAAAGTTGCCTACGGCTACGGCCCGTGCCTTCTTCGGGTCCATCAGCGCGGCGACCTCATACGCTTGGGGCATGACCACCACCTGCGCATCCTCGACAGGCGTTCCCTCGTCATCGCGTACATGACCGATCAACATCCCCGCGCGAACAGTCAGTCTGGGCGGTGTGCCGATCGTCATCATCGGCTTGGGCGGGGACGCACTCTCGCAAATCCGTTCGAGAACCTCCTGTAACGGCGGGGCATCCATGAAGACCTGAGCGGGCTCGGATGCTTGGGGCTGCACGATCACGTTCGCTGGTTCGGGTTGGTATCCCAGCGAATCGAGGTAGGAATGGGTGAATCGGAGCGTGTACTCGCCCGGCACCAAGTGGTCGAGTTCGAAGTAACCGCTCGTGTCGGTGGTCGCCTGGGCACCGGAGCCCGGCAGGAAGACACGCGCGTTGGCGAGGCCCGCCCCAAGGCTGTCACGAACGGTTCCGGTGATCCGCATCCCAGCACCGCCCTCGAAGACCACTTCGTCTCCCTGGTAGGCACGCAGAACCCGCCCGCTGTGCGCGGTGACCCCCTCGAGTGTGGGGTACGGTCGACCGGTGAGCGGATGAGTGCCACCGTCGCCAGCCCGGAACATTCGCATTTGCCACGACGGCACGATCCAAGCGCCATTGGACAACTCCACGAACTCGACGCTCCCGCCGGGTTCGGCCTCAAGCAGCCAAGGCGGGACGTTCAGATCAACAAAGCTGAAGTCCACCCGGCGCAGGCGCGCCGTCCGCCGGTCGAGCCACATCGTGCCTGCAATGTCCGGCACACCGCCCCTCTCTACCGGTTCGAACGCGACGCCGATGGCATCCAGATCCTCGCCGTCGGGCACAAGCGCGACGCAATGTGAATCCAGAAAGGCATCGGAGAGAAGGACCTCGGCGTCGGGAGCCCAGAAGACGATGCCGGTTGGGGAGATCTCCACAAACCCGTGTGCCACCAAGGAGTCTGCGGAGCGCGCCACATACGGTGCCGAAGCAAGGCTCTGCCCATAAGATCTGTTCTCGGATTCCACCCGCCAACCCGCTTCGTCAAACTCGCGTCTGACCCGCAAGGTCTCGTAGCGGTAAAGGCCGCGATCCTGTGTCCATACGGCTGCCGCGAGCGCTTTTCGTGCCTCTTCCCATACCTTCGCCACCGCGAGTCCTTCTTCAGGACGCAACCTGCACTCTCGTCGGTCAGCCGTCACTTCGATGTCTTGGAGCGAGACGGGTTCCGGCGCTGCGGCCACGCGAAGCGCGACCGTCTCGCGTTCGGATAGATGGACGAACCGGGAGAAGGTAGTCGCGTAGCCGATCCTGTCGATCCGGACCCTGAATTCGCCCGGACTACTTGCCGTCACGACGAAATAGCCATCGGCGTGAGTCAAGCTGCGTTCGTCTTCCCTCCCTTGCCGATCCAACAGCGTCACCATCGCGCCTGCCACCGGCTCATCGCTGCCCAAATCGGTGATCCACCCCTGTACTGCTTGACCGGACGCAGACGTGACCACCCCCGAAGGCAGTACCGCGCAGAGCGCGAAGCGCAAGGCAAGTCGCGTCATTCCGAATGGCGCGGTGGTATGCGGCCTTCGGGCCTCGGCCCAAGTCACCTGAGTACTCGTGAGGACAAGTCCCGGAGTAGCGAGGCTTGATTGTTGAGACCGACTGCGAGGTCGGTCAATGCGAGATCCTCGAAGACGTATGCTACCGGATCCGCAGGCACATCGTCGGGGTTCAGGACGACCCCCGCAACCGGCACCCGGCGTAAAGCCAGATCGCGCTTCTCGCGCTCGTCGGGCTCACTTGTGAGAATGAGCGCCAACTGTAGGCCCGTAGCCTCACGATCAAGCTGAACCCAGCGACCGAGAATTCCCGCACACGAGAAGCAGCTGTCGGGCGAATACACCAACACGACGGAGATCCCTTCGACGCTCACAGCATCGCCAATCGTTCTACCGTCGATAAGGCGGATCTCAGAAACCCCGTCGCCGGAGCTACAGGAAAGAAGCGCCGCGTATGCGAGGCAAATGGCCGCTGCGCGCAAGCGGTTCGCAGTCCGCAAACCTATCCCCCTTGTCTTGGGAAGATGATTCTCCCAGTGCAGTCGCTCGACTCGATCCTGAAACGCCGGATGACCGTCTTCGGACTGCCGCGGTCGTCAAGCGACTGTTCCAAGACGTACAGACTGCCCGCACGAAGGGCCGCTTTCGCAACACCTGATTCCAGTGTGGGAACGAGGGTGTCTGGACACACGCCGCTTCCGTCTTCCTGTATGCTCGAAACGTAGAAATCCGCTTGCTGTGGATAACCCCCTCCAGCCCGTCGCTCGCCAAGGTCGAAGTCTTGGTGGAGGGCGAGAACACTCCCCCGTTCGTCGCGCGACAGCGCGGTCAGGGCGGAAATGGACTCCACGAGTTCGGGAATGCTCGTTTCACGAGGATCGAGTGAAGCCAGTTCATCCTCATCTGGAAGACCACGCCGTCGAACCGACGGGAAGACCAGTGTGTCCAGCACGTTACCGGCGTGGTCAGTGCGAAGCACATTAGGACTCGCGCCAAACCCCACCACCAGATCGTCGTCGCTCACGTCGATCACGGTGAAGGCGAGAACGCCGAACACCATCGGATTCTCGATATAGGGCCGAGGCACGGTCACTCGATCTAACGAGATAACAGCATCCGCGCCGCGTGACGACACGTGCCGAATCGGGTGCGCGCCGATGGCCTTCCAGGCATTCCGGTCCATTCCTGCGGTCCAGAGCGTTTCGTCATGCACCGAGAAAGATAAAGGGAACGTGGCCTCGGCGAACTCGACGGTATTCCGGTAGCGGCCGGATGACACCTCGAAGATCTCCAAGCTCATGGGGCGCAAGTCGACGAAACCCAACAGATCTTCAGCAACGAAGCCCTGCACACCCACCACCGTGAACTCGCCGGGCTCCTGTCCTACCCGACCGAAGGCTCGTCGGAAGCCGCCATCGCGTCCGAAGCGCAGCACACTGTTCGAAAATCGGTCGGCGATGAAGTACGATCCGTCGTCCGCGACGATCAATGCGGCCGGGTCGCTTAGGTAG
This sequence comes from Gammaproteobacteria bacterium, assembly GCA_009843625.1. Lineage (GTDB taxonomy): Bacteria > Gemmatimonadota > Gemmatimonadetes > Longimicrobiales > Gaopeijiaceae > BD2-11. The sequence goes on from VYDD01000190.1 coordinate 4,567, forward strand.
TGCTCCGTGGTTTCGCGTAGCTCCACGCTGTCTTCGAGAACGAGCGCTGGCCCGGATTGCATGCCCTGTAGGGGTCCATGCAGAAAGCAAGCAGCCAACGCCGCGATGAGCAGGGAAGGGCTGCGGGGGAGTCGGTCGAGCATGGGGGCTCGGAACACGGGCGAAGCGGGCCGGTTGGGCTGAGCCAGACTCGCCTTAGAACTCGATGACGATACAGTCGCAGTCGAACCACAGATCCCAGCAGTTCAACCAGCAAAAGCCGAAGATGGGGCTCCACCATGCGGTGTAGACTATCTGGCCATCGTCGGTGGCCTCGGTGACGCCTTCGACAGTCGGCTTGGCGGTTTCGGCGTCGTTGGGGGTAGCTGCCACCGACGCCTCCGCGCCCTTTTCCGCGCCGACTACTTCCAGTTCGGCAATACCGGCGGCGGCAGCGACGTTCGCGTCGGCCGGAATCGCAGCGCTCAGGCCCACGATGAGGAGGGATGCCGCGACGAACGACGCGGCGCGAGTGATTGCGTGAATTCGCAGAGTGCTCATTCTCTTCGGTCCTTTCGGAGTGATGTTGGGGGATGCAAGCGCGTCTGTTCCGAAGCGCCGAGGTAAGTTGATGGTCACGCGCTCCATGTCAAGGGGATCGGTTGAAATCGGTTGGGCACGGTCCACCGGCGAGACGATTAGTGCGTGGGGCGTGGTTGCTCCATCGATGGGTTGCGTCGTCTAGAACTCCGAAAAGTGTCGCTCCGTAAGTCAATGTCTTGTAGTTGTTTACGATGTCAGTGATCCTCTTGGAGTCGCCTCTGCGAGCGTCCCTCGCTCGGCGGTTAGCGGCGTCCCACGCGCTGAATTTCCCCGTTCAACCGTCGTGGGGCCTCAGCGAACCCCGGCGGGCAGTCTGCGCACCACCACGCTCGCCACGTCAAATTCGTCGAGTTCGATGAACGCCACCAGACCGTTTGGGCCGAACGCGTCCGGCATCTCGGTCGCGGCGGTCGCGTAGGTTCCAGCATACTCGCCTTCGTGGGTCAGGACATCGATGGGTCCGTCCCCTTCCGGCTCGGTGCCTCTGCGTTGCACCCAGATGCGGCCGTCCCATGTGGTCGCGAGAGTGCGAAGGACGGGCACTTCATGGTAGTACCTCTGTTCGAGTTGGAAGCTGCCGGTCACCGGCGTACCACCTCCTTCGCTGCGTCCCCGGACTTCCAGTATTCTGGGACCGGGAGGCCCACCTCCGCGGCCTTCCCGCCTGGCCGCTCTCCGCTCCTCGAAGTCGCTCCAGAGCGAAGGCGTCAAGGGCTCGGGCAGGAAAGGCCGTCGAATGATGCGCTGGGGTGCCCTTGCACCCGGCGGAGTGACCTTGAGCACATAGGCGGACGAATCGGAGTGAACGATGCCTCCGTCTGGAAGAACCCCGACCAACAGGCGGGGTTCGAAAAGGGTCGGCATGCTCATCCGTCCCAGCATTTCTCGAAGTTCGGCGGGGACGTTTGGCGTGAGATCATCCATGTCTGCCCGCCGCGGCAACCATCCTTGGACTACGGTGTCTGCTTCGACGACCTCGCCATCTAGCGCAACCCGAGTGATAGGACGGGATGCGGGCACTGCCGCACCGCCCGCGCCGCTGGCGGTTCTGAAGCTGATGTCCGGGCCGCCACCGAAGCCTCCAGCAAAGACTGCGGCGCCGCGCGGGTCGGGCCGGATTGTCGCCGATGCGGACACGGTGCCGGGATCATCTCCGGTGCGGACCATCCGCTGGAAGGTGCCAGAGGCGTCGAAGAGTTGATAGGCGCGGTGACCGACATCGCTGACGACCGTGGTTCCGTCCCTCAGTACCGCGAAGCCGACGGGCCGGTTAAACTCGCCGGGACCTCCGCCCCACGATCCGAACTGGTGCCGAAAGCCGCCTGCGCCGTCGAAAACCAGCACCCGCAGGTTCCCCGAACCCATCAGTCCCATAGTCCCGTCGAACACATACAGATTGCCTTCGGCGTCGAAGGCCACCTTGTTCACTTCGCCGAACATCTCCCACGATTCGCCTTCGAGAACGCCCACTCGATAGACCTCCTCGAAGTCAGGATCGATGAGGCGGTCGCGTCCCGGCAGTTCGATCAACTCCTGGGCCTGAAGAGCAGTAGCGGCAAGCTGGAGCGCGAAGGTGGCTGAAACGAATTTCTGCAAGCAGACTCTTGTCATGTCGGCTGCCTCGGTATACGGTGTGAAGGCTCTGGTGACCACGCCCTTCCTAGGCGCTCTTCCCGCATGGACAATAGTATGTTGTTGGGGACGCTGGGCGTCCCAAGATGGTCGAACAGCCGATGCCGATCCAGTCGTGAGGCAGTTCACTCGTAGGCCCGGCGAGGGCTCGTGGTTCCCGCCATTCAGGGCCGTTCTTCCCGCTCTCCCGGGTCGTTCCAGCAAGATCCAGTTCAACGGCAGGAAACGCAGATCGTGCAGCCCCGTAAGACTTTAGACGATTTCCTGCCGGGATTCTGGCCTCTAGCGATCCGCCCGACGGGCGATTGTCCGAGGCCACGCTCCGCTCGTGCTCCAGATACGCCCAGGTGCGCGGCATGAGATAGAACTGCTGCAGGGGCGCGACCGACTCGTTGTCCAGGACGGCGTCCAGATCCGGGCGCCAGACGCATCGTTCGCAAACGTAGTATTGCGGCACGCACTTCAGGGTGACTTCGACGACGACGCCAAGCGCCCCAACGGAGCATCGGGCCGCCCGCAGGGTCTGGCCGGAATCGACGGTGCGCACCTCCGCCTCCCCGTCTGCGTCGTAACAGGCGATGCGCATGGACTCGACGTAATGGGACATCGAGTGCCTTCCCGACCCGTGCGTCCCTGTGGCGACCGCGCCTGCCACGGACTGCCGGGCGATCAGGCCGATGGACGGGAGGGTGAGCCCGCAGGGCGCGAGATGCGCCAGGACTTCGGCGATGCGGCATCCTCCGCCCACGGAGACCCGGCGGCGATCCGAGTGAACGCGGATCCGCCGAAGGTGGCGCAGGTCCAGGAGCGCATCGGATGTCTCGATGCCCCCGTTCCAGGAATGGCCCGCGCCGATGACGCGGACGGTCCCGGTTCTGTGCTCGTCGAGGATGCGCAACACATCGTCTTCATCCTTGGGCAGGTATCGCTTGCGTGGGCGGAAGCGAATGTTGCCGCCGAAGTTGCGGACTTGCGATATGCCCCTCGGCTGCACCGCTAGGACCGCCCGGGCCTTCGGGGCAGCGAAGACAGGAGCGCGCGCGTATACGGGTGGTCCGGTTCGCGGAAGAGCGTCCGGGCCGAGGCCATCTCGACGATCTTCCCTTCATTCATGACCGCGACCCGGTCACACAGGTGCTTGACCATCCTCAGGTCGTGGGAGATGAAGAGATAGGTCAGCCCGAACTCCTCCTGAATATCCGCGAGAAGGTTGACAATCTGGGCCTGGATGGAGATGTCGAGCGACGAAATGGGCTCGTCGCAGATGATCAGGTCGGGCTTCAGGGCGAGGGCACGCGCGATTCCGACCCGCTGGCGCTGGCCACCCGAGAACTCGTGCGGCAGGCGTCCGGCGAGCTTCGAATCCAGCCCAACGATGCTCATGAGTTCCCCGACCCGGTCCCGTCGCTGCCCGCGGGTCATGCTCGTGTGCTCGAGCAGGGGCTCGGCGATGGAGCGGCCGACGTTCAGGCGCGGATTCAGCGACGAATGGGTGTCCTGGAAGATCATCTGCATGCGCGGACGGAGTGCGCGGAGCGCCACCGGGGAGACAGCTGCGAGATCGACGCCGTCGAAGACGATGCGCCCCGACGTGGGCTCGGTGAGCCGCAGGATGGTGCGGGCGACGGTGGTCTTTCCGCAGCCGCTCTCTCCCACCAGGCCGAGCGTCTCGCCGCGATGCAGCCGGAAGCTGACGCCGTCGACTGCGCGCACCGACCCGGCCCGGCGCTGCATCATTCCGCGATGCACAGAGAAGTGCTTCTTGAGGCCGACGACTTCGAGGAGGGGAGTCATCCGTCCCACCAGCAGGCCGCGCGCGCACCGGCCTCCGCCGAGACCGCCTGTTTCTCGCTCGAATGCGCCCGCTGCTCACGCAACGGTACCCCCTTCCCTGCTGGCAGCAGCGGAGGTCGCTCCAGAGTGCAGCGGTCGAAGGCGTGCGGACAACGCGCCGCGAACGCGCACCCCTCGGGGAGCCGCGTCATGTCGGGCGGCTGACCCGGAATCGCAGTCAGGCGCCCCCGGCCCTCCTCGCCGAGCGCAGGCAGGGAGGCCAGAAGTCCCTGCGTGTAGGGATGGGCCGGCGCGTCGAACAGGCGCCGGGCGCCAGCCGTCTCCACAATGGACCCTCCGTACATCACCGCGACCCGGTCGGCCAGGCTCGCCACGACGCTCAGATCGTGGGTGATCCAGATCATCGCCATCTCGCGCGTTGCCCGCAGCTCGGAAACCAGGTCCAGGATCTGCGCCTGGATGGTGGCGTCCAGCGCGGTGGTCGGCTCGTCGGCGATGAGGAGGCTGGGCTCGCAGGACAGCGCGATGGCGATCATGACCCGCTGACACATGCCGCCCGAGAACTGGTGCGGAAAGTCGTCGAACCGGGAGGCGGGCCGCGGGATGCCAACCGATTCGAGCAGCTCGATGGCGCGGTCGCGGGCGGCGCGGCGCCCCAGGCGGAGGTGCACCTCCAAGCTCTCGGTCAGCTGTCGGCCGATGGTGAGCACTGGATTGAGGGATGCGCGCGGGTCCTGAAAGATCATCCCGATCTCGGCTCCGCGCACACGTCTCATTCCTTCATCGTCGAGCCCCAGGAGATCCCGGCCCTTGAAACTCACCTCGTCGGCCCGGACGCGGCTGCGGTGACGGGGCAGCAGGCGGAGCACGGAGAGCATGGTGGCGGTTTTGCCGCACCCGCTTTCGCCCACCAGGGCAAGAGCCTCGCCCCGGCGAACGGAAAAGCTCACGTCGTTGACCGCATGCACGAGGCCCCGGTCGGAGAGGAACTGCGTATGGAGGCCACGAACCCGGAGCAGGTCGCGCGATCCGTCGTCCAGAAGCTCCGGTGTCATGAGGAGAGACCCGGTTCCTCATTGGAGCGCCCGCCGTCATTCGTCACGAATCCCCCGTGGCCCGGAGCCGCGAATCGCTCATGGACATCGCGGAGCCGCACCCACGTTCCCTTCTCCATCGACTCGATGCAGGCCTGAACCACGAGCAGGGTCTTCAGATGATCGCGGGCGGTGGTCACGGGCTCGACTTCCCCGCGGACGGCGCGCAGAAACTCGGCCAGCAGCTCGCGCGTGTCGTCGATGAACGCCGTGCACGGCGCGAGCGGCTCCGGGACCGGGGTCTCCGCCTCGGCGTCTCCCTTGAAGTTGCTGCCGCGTAGTCCGAGGCCGCGATCGAAGTCGACGCGCACCAGGTCCTCGAACTGCTCGCGCTGAATCAGGGCCCCGCCTTCGAATTCCGTGCGCCAGCGGAAGTCCATGCGATTCCAGGCCGCGGTCCAGGTGCCCAGATAGTTCGCGCGAACTCCGTTCTCGAAGCGGAAGAGCACAGAGACGCAGCAGTCGTCCTCGTAGGTACTCCACGACGGTCGCCAGGTATCGCATGCCAGCGACTCGACCTCGGCGTCGTAGCAGTAGCGCAGCAGGTCGAAGTGATGGACGCTCTGCTCCAGCAGCATCGGATGCGCCATCGTCATCACGTAGTCGTTCAGGTCGTGGCGATTGCCGTCCCGCTGGCGGTGGTAGGTGAAGTGCCCGTAGCTGAGGTCGCCGAGTTCCCCGCTCTGTGCGTAGTGTCGGATCCGCTGTGACGTCGGCAGGTAGCGGAAGTTCATCCCGACCAGGAGATGGCGTCCCGCGTTGTCGGCCCTGGCGATGAGGTCCAGGACTTCGTCCATCTCGTCGGAGAGCGGCTTCTCGCAGAGGACATCGAGGCCTCGGTCGAATGCCTGGCTCACTAGGGAATGATGGCTGTCGGGCGGGGTGGCGATTACCACGGCGTCGGCGGGCACATGGGCGAGAGCCGAAGCGAACTCGCGTTCAACCGGGGCGTCCGGTGCGTGTTGGTCGCGGGCTCGCCGGGCGCGTGATTCGTCAAGATCCACGATGCCGGCGAGGATCGCGTCCGGGGCTTCGGCGATGACACGCGCCCATTTGGCGCCGCGGACGCCCGCGCCTGCGAGGAGGATGCGCGCGTTGTCACCCCCCGTTCGACCGTTCATGGCGCCTCATCCCGCGGGGAGCGGCTCGGCCGCTGGAGCAAGCCCGACTTCACTGCTGTCGCGTCCTTTCGACGAAGTGTTTCATCCGCTCCAGGGCTTCTTCCATGGAGGCATAGGGAGACAGCAGCGTGATGCGGATGTGCCGGTTGGCGGGATCCGCGAACATGGTCCCGGGGAAGACCATCACCTTCTCCTGGCGCAGCAGCTCAAGGCAGAAGGTCTCGGCGCCGAGCCCCGTGCTCGAGATGTTGGCGTATACGTACATGCCACCGCCCGGCCGGCCATACGAGATCTCCATGTCGTCGAGGGTCCGCAGCACTAGATCCAAGCGGCGCTCGTACTCGGCCAGCATCGAGGCGACCGCCTCGTCTCCACCCTCGAGCGCCGCGAGCGCGCCGCGCTGGAGGGCCGGGGGCGTGCAGATGCTCAGGGTGTGCTTGATCTCGACGGCTGGCTCCATCAACCACGCCGGCGCGGCGAGGTAACCGATGCGCCACCCGGTCATGGCGTACGCCTTGGAGAAGCCGTTTACGGTGACCGTCCGGTCAAGCAGGTTGCCGAAAGTACCCAGACTGACATGTTCCTGCCCGCCGAAGATCAGCTTCTCGTAGATCTCGTCGGAGATGACGAGGAAGTCGTGCTCTTCGGCGAGCGCTGCGATGCGCGCCAACTCCTCGTGCGGCGTGAGGCCGCCGGTGGGATTGTTGGGATTCGCGATCACGAGGAGCTTGGAGCGCTCCGTCAGGGCGTGGCGGATGGCGTCGGCCCTGAGCGCGAAGTCGTGCTCCTCCAGGGTCGGCACCTCCACCACCCGGCCACCCGCCAGGTTGACCATGTAGTCGAAGGCGTTGAAGCGCGGCGCCTGGAGCACCACTTCGTCGCCGGGATCGACCAACGCCAGGATCGAGATGAGGAGCGCTTCCTGAACGCCGTTGGTGACGATGATCTGGTTGGCCGGATAGTCGAGACCGTTGTCGCGTTTCAGCTTCCCGGAGATCGCCTCGCGCAATTCGGAGAGTCCGGGAGGGGCCGTGTAATGGGTATAGCCGCCCGCCAGGGCTTCCGCCCCCGCGGCTACGATGTCAGGCGGCGTGTCGAAGTCGGGATCGCCCCGGCCGAGGGCGATGATGCCGTCCAGTCCGGCCGACAACTCGAGCATGCGCGTGCGGAAGCTGGACTTCACGCATATCGCGCGGGCGGCCAGATGGGATTCGCGGACAGCCTGGGTCATCGGAGTCACGCCGTGGGTCGGTGGGTGGAGCAAACGCGCATCAGGCCGCCCCAGCGGCAACCGGCGGGCGCGCGTACAGGCAGCTCCCGCGCACGAAGGTCATCTGCACGCGCTCGAGATCGCGGAGATCGTCGAGCGGGTTGCCGTCCACCACGATAACGTCCGCCTCCTTGCCCTCCTCCACGGTGCCGATGCGATCGCCGAGGCGGTTCATGATGGCGGCCTCGCGGGTCGCGCTCATGATGGCCGCGTGGTTTTCGGCCACAACGCCCACCTTGATCATGAACTCCATCTCCGGCACCACCACGCCGTGGCGCACCGCCGGGCTCCCCGCATCCGTCCCGAACACGATGCGCACCCCGGCGCGCGCGGCCCTCAGCAGCCCGTCGTAGCGGCTCTTGTCGGCGACCAGCCGCTGGCGCTCCCTGATCTTCCACTCCGGGATGTTGTACTTGCGCGCGATCTCGGGCTTCGACTGGAGCAGGACGGGCGAGAAGGTGGTGATGATGGGAACCCCGCGCTCGACCAGCTTGCCGATGGTCCGGTCGGACATGCTGCCGCCGTGCTCGACCGTGTCGATGCCGAAGTCGACCGCGCGCTCGATGCAGGCGTCGAAGGTGGCGTGGGCGGTGATGGGAAGGTTGCTGCGATGGGTCTCGTCGACGATGGCTTCGAGCTCCTCGTCGGTGAACTCGAGGAGGTCGTGGCACATCATGATCTTGATGAGGTCGGCCCCGTCCTTGACCTGGTCGCGCACGGCGCGCCGCATCTCGTCGGCGCCGGTGGCCTCCCGGCAGCACCAGTAGGTGTGGCCGCCGGTCTGGACGATCGCCTCGGCGACGATCAGCAGGCGGGGGCCCGCGAACACCCCCTGCTCCACCGCCTGCTTGGCGAAGGCCCCGCTCCGGTTCATGCCCAGGTCGCGCACCAGGGTGATTCCCGCGCGCAGGCAGGCGAGCATGTTGGCGGCCGCCTTGTAGGCACTGATCTCGGGCGCGTCTCCGAGCGACTGGGCGGCCAGGTCGTGGATGCCGTCCCAGGCCAGGTGGGCGTGGCTGTTGATCAGGCCGGCCAGGATGGTCCCGCCCGTTTCGACCACCTCGCGCCCATCCCCTGCGGCCCCACCGCCCTCTCCAACGGACGTGATCATGCCGTCGTGCAGGGTCACGTGACCGTTTTCGATCACCTCGCGCCCTACCCCTGTGATCACCCGGCCCCGCAGCGTCACCGACGCGGGCTCCCTCGGGGCCAGGTCCTGCAGGACCGGCTGGAACTTCCAGGCTGGTGCTTCGGGCATGCGTTTGGCCTCCGTCAGTCTCGGTTCGAGCCCGCGGGAGCATCGCGCCGCCCCGGACCCTGCTGTCCCTGGTTCGTCCTGAGCTTCCTCAGATCCCGCGCTCCGCGAGTGCCCGGGCGCCCCCATCGAGGTTGGTGAGCTTCATGCTCGCGTAGTTGGGCGAATAGATGACGCCGGCGGCTCCCGCTTCGTACGCCGCGTGCACGCTCTCGTAGACGATCTCGGGGGTGCAGGCCGCCTGATCCGCGCTGGAGCGGGGCGCGTCCACACCGACGCCCATCAGCACCGGAAGCTCTCCGTCCAACGCCTCGATCGTGGCCTGGCACTGCCCGCCAACATAGCTCGCGGGCGACATGCCCACACCGAGCAGCTCATCCCACGGCGTCTCGTCGAGCCCCAGAATCCGGTACATGATCGGCGTCAGCTCTTGGGGCGCCAGATCGCGCAATAGGGACGCGTGCAGCTGCTTCATCTCGTTGATGTAGATGCCGCCCGACTGGTGCTGATAGGTGATCGGCTTCACCCAGTCGGCGTAGTCCTTCGTCTCGGCCCACGGCCACTGCGCCTTGCGGAACGGGTTGAAGTGGTTGCGGTTCCACACGTTGAGCCCGAATTCGAGCGCCGGGTCGCACCATTTGACGAGACCGTAGAGCTCGCGGTCCAGGTCCTTGTTGCGCTCCACCCAGTGCCGCTCCAGCAGCAGGAACTCGGGATTGTCGAGGAGGACCCGCAGCCCGGTGATGAGCGCGCCATCCGTGAAATGCTCCCCCCCGCGCGCGCTACGGAAGTAGTCGTGAAGCGCCGCGCACGCCCGTCGCGCGCCCTCGGGATCGATCCCGGCCCGGTCCAGGCTCGCCAGGCAGTGCCCACAGAAGCATCCCGGCGCCATCCCGGTGACGAGCTGGTCCAGCGGACTCCGCCGCTCGTTGCACCACATGATGCCGTCGATGTCGTAGCTCCGGCAGTGATCCTCGATCAGCGCGTGCCACCACCCCCGGTAGTCGGGATTCTCGAGGCACGGCGCCCCGCTGATCCGCCCCAGATAGTCCACCTCCATGAGCTGCACCAGGTTGGGGATCTGCACGGTGTTGGCCGACCCGTGGCCCGCGTACTTGAAGAGCGGCTCCATCAGCTCCGGGATCACCTTCATTCCCCGCTCCCGGGCACCCGGAATGACCATCTCCAGAATGTCCCGTCCGCGCATCGCCTCGTCCGGTGCGCGGAAGTTGGTGACGCTGGTGTTGCGGTAGAACTCGGGATGATGCGCGAGGTAGGACCCGCCCTGCACTTCGAGCGGCTCCGGGACTCCGTGGTCCGGCCATCCGTCGAGCTTCCACGAGATGCTGCGCCCGATCTTGAGCCCGAGCCAGCTCACCGTTCCCAGAAAGACCACATTCACGCCCACGCGCTGTTGCAACGTGTCCAGCACAGCATCCACGCCTTCGTCCACGAAGCTCGCGGGCCCGATCTGGACTCCTACGCACCTGTCGCTCACGGTCGATGATTCTCCTCTTGTTCGTACTGATGTCTACTGACGACTTGCCGATGACCTACTGGTGTCTACTGGAAACATATGAAGCGGTCACCGGTCCGGCTCGCTCCACACCCGCATGTGGCTCCAACCGGCAGGTGGCTGGCGTTCACCGGCCCTTCAGCCTCGGATCCAGCATCTCCTGCAGACTGTCGCCCAGGAGATTCGTGGCCATGACTACGGTGAATATGGCGAGCCCGGGGA